>DASQBH010001080.1:0-2031 GCA_035635315.1 Longimicrobium sp. | reverse complement strand
ACTCCACGTCGCGCGCCTGGCCAAAGGTGTCCACCAGCCGCAGCCGGTCCAGCCGCAGCGCGCCGGCGCGGAGGGGAAAGAAGTCGTCCAGCGGCTGGGGCGCGCCGGTGCGCTCGCCGCCCACCGCCGCGGCCACGGCGTCCACGAACGGCTGCGCGTCGGGAAAGGCCAGCGGGTCGGCCACGGGGAGCTGGTACCCCTGCCGGCGCATGCGCAGCGCGTCGTTGAAGCCGCTGAGCGACTGCGCCAGGCAGGGGGTGGCGGCCAGGCGCACGAAGGCGGCGCGCAGCGCCACCAGCAGCCCGCCCTCCTTGAGCGCCGCCACCGCGCCGCGCGCCGCTTCCCTCTCCTCAGGCGTGGCGTCGTCGTCCTCCTCCGCCCCGTCGGCGACCTGCTCGCCGTACCAGGTGAGAAAGTCGTCCAGGTGCTGGTGCAGCCAGGTCTCGTTCCGCTGCGCCGCCGCCACGGACCTGGCCGTGTAGAAGTCCGTCAGCACCGTGCTCCGCCCCTGCGCCCACGCCGAGGCGGGGCCGGCGGCGCCGCGCAGCCACTCGTCCACCTGCTCCGTGGCCGTGCGCCCGTCGTCCGCGGGAAGGGCGGGAAGGCCGGGGGCGTTCTGCCTCCGCCAGTCGTCGAACTCCGATCGCCGCGTCAGCACGCCCCGCTCTCCCTCTGCGGGAACGCCGAGGGAGGCGTAGAAGGCGTCCATCAGCAGCGGCTTGACCCGCCGAGCCAGCTCGCGGGCCAGCGTCTCCCGCAGCTGCCGGCCGGCGCCGGGGGTGAGGATGCTGGTCCCGTGGTACAGGTTGCCGTCGCGGAGAAAGTGGACGCCCTGGTGGCGCAGGTCGGTGTCCTCGCCGCCCAGGCGGTAGTTGCGGGTCACGTAGTCGGCCGGGTACCCCGCGCCGTACAGGTCGCCGCCGTCCGGATCCGTGGCGGGGAACAGCTCCACCAGCCACTCCAGCAGCAGCGGGTTCCACGGCCGTCCCCCGCCGGTGGTGAAGGCCAGGCCGGGCGCCGACGTGGAGAGCTGCTGGATGCGCGCGCGCAGGGTGCTCAGCCCGGCGGGAAAGAGCGCGGCCGGGGCGGTGCCCGTCAGCAGCGGGCACTCCAGCAGCCCGTCGGGGTGCAGCCGCCCGTCGGCGCCGTGGCGGTGCGACGGGGTGGCAGGGAGCCCGGCCAGCAGTACCACGGGTTCGGCGGGAAGCCAGTACCGGGGGCTGGAGCGGCGGGAGACGGCGTACCGCGTCTTTGCCGCCGTAACCGCGGCGTCCTGGTTCAGCTGCGCGGTCTGCGCCAGGAGTTCGCCGATGGCTGCCGCCAGCCGCCCCGCCGCCGATTCGGCGGGGGTGCCGGTGGCGCCGGTCACCCGCCCGGCCGCGTCCGTCTGCAGCGCCAGCGTACCCGCGCCGGCGACGGCCGCCTCCAGGTGGGGCAGGGTGCGCCGCTCGATGTAGTGGCGCACCGCGTCCGCGTCGGGAAGCGGGTCGGGGCTTTCCAGGGGCGGATAGGCGCAGAGGAGGTAGCGGTACCAGTCGGCAAAGAGCTGGCGCCGCAGCGCCCGCACACGGGCGCAGGCGCGGTCGTAGTCGTTCTGCAGGGTGTTGGCGGCGTTCAGCTGGTGCGCCAGGGTGGCGGGGAGCGTCAGCTCCTCGCGGGCCTGCGCGTCGGGCGCGGCGGCCGCCGTCCCCGGCGTGGCCTGCGGCACCACGCTCCACAGGGAGCCGGCCTCGATGGCCGTAAAGCCCTTCTCGTGGCGCGCCTCGTTGAACTTGGGTGCCGTGTCGGCCGTGCGGCGCTCCAGCTCGGCGGCCAGCTGCGCCGCCTCCATCTGCCGCTCCAGCAGCAGCTGGTTGTCGCGGCTTCCCGGCGCCAGCGCGGCGGCCAGGTGCGCCGCCAGCGCCTCCGTTCCCGTGTTCCCCACGGCCACGGTGACGGGGCCGTCCGCCGGCGCCGGCAGCAACGTGTTCAGCGTCAGCCGGGCAAAGCAGACGATGCCGTCGGGAACGTTCTGGGTGTCGGCGATGGTCC
>DASQBH010001079.1:0-3428 GCA_035635315.1 Longimicrobium sp. | reverse complement strand
GCCCCGTCCGTGGGGACGCCGCCGCGCGGGCGGAGACGGCGGAGCTCCGCCGGTCAGTTGTAGGCGCGCCCGTGTGCGTCGATCCGGGTGGCACAGTGCCGGCAGAACAGCAGCGGCGCGCACAGCTTGCGGTCCCACTCGCGCCGCCTGCACCGGGGGCACGAGGGCGTGGTGTACCGGCGCACGGCCAGCCCGAGGGCCAGCACGGCGGTCATACTCAGCATCAGGGTCATCACGGGCGCTTTCGAGTTTCCGTGTGCCAGGGCGGTCCGACGTCCGGACCCGCAACCTCAATCTATCGCCTGTTCACGCGCCGCGAAAGAATGCGTCGCACAGGTTCTCAACGAACCCTCAGGTGGTTGCACGACAAGGAGATAGACCCTCCGAACCCGGGGCAATGAGCCTGATACTCATTGCAGTATCAGTTCGGAAATTCCGTCGTGCCGGGGTGAATATCGCGCAGCCGCACCGGATGAGACAGGACGTACTCTTCGCACCTCAAAAATCACGCCATCCCGGCGAGCCCCAGCTGCGGGGCCACGCCGCGCATGGCCTGGATGACGAACTCCACGTGTTCCGCCAGGTCCACGCCCAGCTCTTCGGCGGCGTGCCGCACGTCTTCGCGGTCCACCCCGGCGGCGAACTGGCGGTCCTTCATCTTCTTGAGCACCGACTTCGCTTCCAGGTCCATCACCGAGCGGCTGGGGCGCACCAGCGCGGCCGCGGTCACCAGCCCGGTGATCTCGTCGCAGGCGTGCAGGGTGCGGTCCAGGCGCGTAACAGGGTGCACCCCGGTGCGCGCGGCGTAGTGGGCCTGCACGGCGTGCAGCAGCGCGTCGGGGTAGCCGCGCTCGCGCAGCATCTCCACGCCGCGGACGGGGTGCTCGTCGGGGAACTCCTCGTAGTCGAAGTCGTGCAGCAGCCCCGCCAGGCCGTACAGCTCCTCGTCCTCGCCAAAGCGGCGGGCGTAGGCGCGGCAGGCGGCCTCGACGGCGTACATGTGCCGCCGCAGGCTTTCGCTCTGGACGTGCTGGTGCATCAGCGCGAGCGCGTCGTCGCGGCTGGGAAGCGTCATCGTTCGGGGTCCCGTCATCCAGTTTCGGCCAGCGCCCGGCCGGCGCGGCCGGGCAGTGGCGCGAATGTAAGGAGCGGGATCAGCGGCCGAAACCCGCGGGGATTCGCAGAAAGATTTCGGATACGTATTCGGCGGACGGTGTCATCCTGAGGGAGGCGCGCGGGCGGTCTGTCCAGACGCACGATTGCCCGTGCGAGAAGGACGGGTACACGCGGCGCCTCCCTCAGAATGACAGCGTTCGTCCCAGTCCAGTGCCTGCGAACTTCGGGGTGAAGCCAATTTATTTTTGCGGAGAGGGCCGCCACACCGGCGGCGCCTGCACGGGGAACAACTCCACCCGCAGCTGCTTCGGAGAAGCATGAACGGCCCCGGACGCGGTGTCCGGGGCCGTCGGTGCTTTTCACGGCGAGGATCAGACGCAGTCGCAGGAGACGTACTCGCTGCACCAGCAGGAGTCGATGCCCCCGGTGACCACGCAGGTGTCGACGGTGCAGCGCAGCGATCTTTCCTGCACACCGTCGTCGCCTGCGCCGGGCTCGAACGACACCACCTTGATGGATTCCACCTGCAGCTTGAGCTTGGGCATGGGGAGTTCTCCGGATACGGGTTGTCCCGCCGCACCCCCCGCCGTGAAGGCACGGAACGGGCGTATACCTGCACATGGCGGCGGGAAGTGAATCAACATCGTCTCGTCTGACGCCACAGACAACCCTGTTGTTCGAAAGGCCGGCCAGAACATCGCTCGGTCGACGTCCGCGAAGTTGATTGCCGGCGCGTCGGAATGGCAAATCCGCTGTCCCGGGATGGATCGGTGCGTTCCATATCGCGACACCCAACGCGAAGGACGCGGAGAGATGCCTCTCCCCGCGTCCATCACACCATCACACCATCACACCATCACCCGTTCAGAAGTCCGCGCTGCCGGGAGTGCGCGGATACGGAATCACGTCGCGGATGTTCGCCATCCCCGTGGCGTACATGATCATCCGCTCGAAGCCCAGGCCAAAGCCGGCGTGCGGGACGGTGCCGTAGCGGCGCAGGTCGCGGTACCACCAGTACGACGCCGCATCCAGCCCCATCTCCGCCATCCGCCGGTCCATCACGTCCAGCCGCTCCTCGCGCTGCGACCCGCCGATGATCTCGCCCACCCCCGGCGCCAGCACGTCCATGGCCGTCACGGTGCGGCCGTCGTCGTTCAGGCGCATGTAGAAGGACTTGATGTCCTTGGGATAGTTGAGCACGATCACCGGCCCGCCCACCAGCTGCTCCGTCAGGAAGCGCTCGTGCTCCGTGGCCAGGTCCACGCCCCAGCTCACCGGGAACTCGAACTTCTTCTTCGACTCCTCCAGGCGGCGGACGGCTTCGGTGTACTCCATCCGTTCGAAGGGGCTGTTGAGCACGTCCTCCAGCCGCTTGACCACGCCCTTCTGGACGCGGTCGTCGAAGAAGGCCATGTCGTCCTGCCGCTCGTCCAGCAGGTCCCGGATGAGCGCCTTGAGAAAGTCCTCGGCCAGGTCGGCGTCGTCGTTCAGGTCGGCGAAGGCGATCTCCGGCTCGATCATCCAGAACTCGGCCGCGTGGCGCGTGGTGTTGCTGTTCTCCGCGCGGAACGTGGGGCCAAAGGTGTACACCTGGCCCAGCGCCATGGCGTACGCCTCCACGTTCAGCTGCCCGCTTACCGTGAGCGACGCGCTGCGGCCAAAGAAGTCGCCGGAGAAGTCCACCTCGCCGCCGGGCGTGCGCGGAAGGTTGGCCAGGTCCAGCGTGCTCACGCGGAACATCTCGCCCGCGCCTTCGGCGTCGCTGGTGGTGATGATGGGGGTGTGGATCCAGTAGAAGCCCCGCCGGTCGAAGAAGCGGTGCGTCGCCATGGCCAGCGTGTGCCGCACCCGCGCCACCGCCCCGAAGGTGTTGGTGCGCACCCGCAGATGGGCCACGGAGCGCAGGAACTCCATGGAGTGCTGCTTGGGCTGGATCGGGTACGTCTCCGGGTCGTCCACCAGGCCGACGACCTGCACCGACTTCGCGTGCACCTCCACCGGCTGCGGGCGCCCCGGCGTGGCCACCAGCTCGCCCTCCACCACCACCGAGCAGCCGCTGGTCAGGCGCACCACCTCGCCCTCGTAGTTGGCCAGGTCGCGCCCGGCCACCACCTGCAGGTTGGCCTGCGACGAGCCGTCGTTCACGGCCACGAACGAGATCCCCGCCTTGCTGTCGCGGCGGGTGCGCACCCACCCCTTCACCGTAACGTGGGCCCCCGGCTCAACCCGGCCGGCGAGCAGGTCCTTGATCATCTGGCGCGGCATTGCGTTTCCGTCGTCGGTCGGCGAAAGGTGGAAATCGGGTCGGTCCG
>DASQBH010001078.1:0-2527 GCA_035635315.1 Longimicrobium sp. | reverse complement strand
GTGTCCACGTCGAGCGCGGCCACGGCGGGCTCGCCGACCTGGCGCTGCAGCTCAGGGAGCGCCCATTCCCAGAACGGCCGGCTGCGCCCCACGAGGTTCTCCCACATCCGCGACTGGCTCTCGTGGATCCCCATGCTGGCCGCCTCGGCCAGCGACTGCCCGAAGCGCCGGTCCTTGGGCAGCCCCTGCTCGTACAGCCCGTGCCCCGTCTCGTGCATGGTGCTGTGCAGCGCGCTCAGCAGCTGCGTCTCGTCGTAGCGCGTGGTGAGTCGGGTGTCGCCGGGGCCCGCGCCCTCGCAGAAGGGGTGGGTGGATACGTCCAGCCGGCCGGCGCTGAAGTCGAAGCCCATCCGCTCCACCACGCCGCGGTTGAACGCCACCTGCGCCTCCGTGGCCAGCGGAATGCGCATCCACTCCGTGTCCGGCCGCGTGCCGTTCTCGCGCAGCTCGCGGATCAGCGGCACCAGCCCCGCCCGCAGCTCGCCGAACACGCGGTCCAGCTCCGCCGCGCGCATCCCCGGCTCGAAGTTCTCCAGCAGCGCGTCGTACACCTCGCCGCCCTCGGGCACGCCCAGCGCGTCGGCCGTTTCGCGGTTGAGCTTGACCAGCCGCTCCAGCCAGGGCGCGAACGCACCGAAGTCGGCCGTCTCGCGGGCATCCTTCCAGTGGTGCATGGCCAGCGTGCTCACCTCCGCGATCTCGCGCACCAGCTCCGTGGGCTGGCGCACCGCGCGGTCGTGGTCGCGGCGCACCCTGCGCAGGTTGGCGGCGGCCTCCGGGTCCGCCATCAGCGCCGCGTCGGCCTCGCACGCGGCGATCAGGTCGCCCATACGGGTGGAGGTGCGCCGGTCGTGCATCAGCGGGGAGAGGATGGCGGCCTGCTCGCCGCGCAGCCCGGCGGCGGCGGGCGGCATCACCACCTCCTGGTCCCACCCCAGCGTGGAGTTGATGGAGTTCAGCAGGGCCAGCTCGCGCAGTTCCCCCAGGAGCTGCGCGTACGGCGTATGGGCGTCGGGCTGCGGGGCTTCGGGCATCTCGGTCGGTTCCGGCACGGGATGATTCGGCGGATGGACGGCGTCAGGCGAATGAACCGCGTCTGCGCAACGGACACACCGTTTACGGGCTGCGCGCCGCGGGCAGGCTCCCTGCCCGGCGGCGTACCGGCGACTGTGGATCAGGGTCCGCGCGAAGGAAACTCCGCGCGTGTCTGCGGCCCCTCCAGGGAAGGTGGGCGAGTGGCTGCTCGCCCGGGGGGGCCGCGGTCCCTCGCGCTCCGGGCCCGCGCAGCGCGCCGACCGCGGATCGCAGGGGGTCAATCTGTCACGCCCCGGTCACGATGTCCACTGGCTCGTAACCGGGTGCCGGAGAATGCGGATGGACGCTTTCGTTTGACGCCGCCGCGCGGGCTGGAGCGTGCATCTGCACCGTTACACCTTCAGCTCCGGCGCGGCGCCGCCGACGGCCTCGGGGTAGCGCGCCAGCACGGGGGCCACCCACTCCGCCAGGAACTCGTCCACCTGTGCGGGGGCGCGGCCCACGTACAGCTCGGGGCGCAGGTCCTCTTCCAGCTCCGCGCGCGTCACGCCGAACGCCTGGTCCGCGGCGATGCGGTCCATCAGGTCGTTGGGCAGACCGTGCTGCTTCACCTGGCGGCCGGCCTCGATGCTGTGGACGCGGACGCGCTCGTGCAGGTCCTGCCGGTCGCCGCCCTTGCGGGCCGCGCGCATCATCAGGTTCTCCGTCGCCATGAACGGCAGCTCCTCCATCAGCCGGCGGCGGATCATCTCCGGGTAGACAACCATCCCCGAGGCAACGTTGTGCATCAGCAGCAGCACCGCGTCCACGGTGAGGTACGCCTCGGGGATGGCGATGCGCTTGTTGGCCGAATCGTCCAGCGTGCGCTCGAACCACTGCGACGCCGCGGTAAAGGCGGGGTCGATGACGAGCGTGATGGCGTGGCGAGACAGGGCGTTGATGCGCTCCGACCGCATCGGATTCCGCTTGTACGGCATGGCGGAGGAGCCGATCTGCTGCTCCTCGAACGGCTCCTCCACCTCCTTGAGGTGGGAGAGCAGCCGCACGTCGTTGGCGAACTTGCTGGCGGACTGCGCCACGCCCGACAGCGTCGACAGGCAGCCGTAGTCCACCTTGCGCGGGTACGTCTGCCCGCCCACGCCGTAGACCTGCTCGAAGCCCATCTTCTGCGCGATCAGCCGCGTCAGCCGCTCCGTCTTCTCGCCGTCGCCCTCGAACAGGTCCATGAAGCTGGCCTGCGTCCCCGTGGTCCCGCGGGAGCCGTGAAAGCGCAGCGACTGGATGCGGAACTCGACTTCCTCCAGGTCCAGCAGCAGGTCCTGGATCCACAGCGTCGCGCGCTTGCCGACGGTCGTGGGCTGCGCGGGCTGAAAGTGCGTGAAGCCGAGGGTCGGCAGATCCCGATGCTCCCGCGCGAACTCCGCCAGCTCGGCGACGACGCCCACGATCTTGCGGGCGACCAGGCGCAGCGCCTCGCGGTGCTGGATGAGGT
>DASQBH010001077.1:0-7961 GCA_035635315.1 Longimicrobium sp. | reverse complement strand
GATGGCGTTGGATCGGCGGTTCTGCGTCGGGAAATGCTACCCGGCCCGGCCCTGCTCTTGCGCCGCCGTGGAGGATTCTGAAAGCCATCCCTTGCCCCGGCACGGAGCGTACCTTGAACGACACCGGCGGCGAGCGCCCCGCGCACGGGCCCGAGCTCGACGAAGACGAGCGGAAGAACGCGCAGGAAGAGCAGTCGCTGGACGCCAAGACCACGCACGAGGTCATCCGGCGGGAGGGCGAGCGCGAGCTGGAGCGCTCCACCGGCGCGCTGGCGTGGTCGGGGCTGGCCGCGGGGCTGGCAATGGGCTTTTCGCTGGTGGCGCAGGGCATTCTGCATCACGCCCTTCCCGATGCGCCGTGGCGGCCGCTGATCAGCAGCCTGGGCTACAGCGTGGGGTTCCTGATCGTGATCCTGGGAAGCCAGCAGCTGTTCACCGAGAACACGCTGCGGGTGATGGTGCCGCTGCTCTCCCGCCGCGACGGAAAGACGCTGGGCAACGTGGCGCGGGTGTGGGCGGTGGTGCTGGCCGCCAACCTGGTGGGGGCGCTGATCTTCGCCTGGGTCACGGCACGCACGGAGATGTTCGACGCGGAGACGCGCCACGCATTCACGGAACTGTCGCGCAAGGCGATGGAGCCGGACTTTGGCCTTACGCTGCTGCGCGGCATCTTCGCGGGATGGCTGATCGCGCTGATGGTGTGGATGCTTCCGGCCGCCCGGACCGCGCACCTGTGGGTGATCGTGGTCGTCACCTGGCTGGTGGGCGCGGCGCACCTGGCGCACGTGATCGCCGGCTCGGTGGAGGCGTTCTACCTCTCCGCGCTGGGCGAGCAGCCGTGGGGGGAGAGCCTGGGCGGCTTCATCCTTCCCGCGCTCATCGGCAACGTGATCGGCGGCACGGGGCTGGTCGCCGCGCTCAACCACGCCCAGGCCGTCACCGGCGCGCGAGGGTGAAGGGGTGATTCAGGGCCGAACGACGCCCGTTGCGGATCTGAATCAGGAATCGCTGCGTCCGCGCCAGGAGCGATTGAAATCGCCGCTGGAACATCGCGAAGCCCGCCTTCGCGGACTGTAGCCGCAAGTACCGAGCGCTCCGACATGCATCTCACCCGGCCGCACATCTGGTTGCGGACGCGCAGGTGCTTGGGACGCCGCATGCCGCCGGGCCGCTGAGTCCGCGCAGGCGCCGCGCAGGCGGACTTTGCGATTTCCCAGCGGCGAATTCATTCGCTCACGCGGGGGGACGGCACGTTGCCGGATCAGATGCTCAGTGGGCATCATTCGCTCACGCGGGCGGAGGGCACGTAGCCAGCGATCCGCAACCACCTCAGCGCGGCAACAGCTCCCAGATCTCCACGCGGCCCTGCAGCACCAGGGGGATGGCGACGCGCTGGCGGCGGGTGTCGACGCCCAGGTCCGCCGGCTGCCACAGGTCGCGGATGATGCGCTCGTCGCGGCCGCCGCCGATCACGTGCAGGCTGCTGTCCGTCCAGCAGGTCACCAGCAGCCGCCCGTCCGCCAGCCGCTCCACACCGTCGAACTTGCCCAATCCGCGCGCCAGCACCGTGCGCCTCTCCTCCCCGCGCGGGACGTTCTGCCCCGGCTTGACCGCGTAGACCTCGCTACGGAAGGGATGGAACGAGACGATGATCCAGCGCTTGCCGTCCGGGTCCCAGGTAATGCCGTTGGGCCGCCCCAGGTCCCTGCCCTCCGCCAGCAGCGACACCCGCCGCTCGGGGCCGATGACGAAGACCTTGTCGCCGCCGCGGTACATCACCCCCTTGTCCGTCATGGCGATGCCGGTGTCGGTCACGTGCAGCGACCCGTCGGGCCCCACCGCCACGTCGTTCAGCAGCACGGCGCCGTGCGGGCGCAGGTCGATGGCGGCCAGCGGCGCGCCCGTGCGGCGGTGGAAGCCGCGCAGCACCTCGATGTCCGCCACCCACAGCGTGTCGCCGTGCAGCGCCATCCCCTTGGGTGCATCCAGCGTAACGCCGTTCTTGCCGCCTTCGATCAGCACCTCCGGCCGCCGCAGGTCACCCGCGGCCACGCGGACGATGTAGCCGTTGCCGTCCTTGAGCGACCCCGGCCCCGCCATGTTGCTGACAAAGTAGACGTCCTGCGCCGAATCGTACCGCACCGACTCGGGAAAGCCGAACCCCTGGATCACGTGCAGCTTGCGGGCGCCCGCGGACGTGTCGCGCGCCTCCGCCGTGCCGCACGCGGCCAGCGCGCAGAGGAGGATGATGCTCCGCAGCGAACGACGAGCTGGATGCGCCATGGTGCAGGACTCGTGTGCTGGTCAGCCTTTTCCCGCAATCATGCCTCCGGCGGATGCGAGACATGTGCCGGTTGTGGACGGCGCCCCGCGGATCCCGGATTCCGGCGAAAGTCCGAAATTTGCACACTCCTGCCGGCATGAACGCGCCGGACCACCTTCGCTGCAGGGACGCCCGCGCCGTGCGTCCCTCTCCTCATCCCCATCGCGAGGCGGGAGCGGGCCATGCGTACCCCGGCTGATCGCAAGGCAGACCGCAAGTTCTTCGTGGGGCTGGCCCGCGCGTTCGGGGGCGCCGTGCTCTTTTCGCTCCCCCTGCTGATGACCATGGAGATGTGGTGGCTGGGCTTTTACCTGGACCGGGTAAAGCTGCTGCTCTTCATGGTGCTGATGATTCCCGTCGTCGTGGCGCTGGACTACTTTTCGGGGTTCGAAGAGACGGCCAGCTGGCGCGAGGACCTGATGGACGGGATGATCGCGTACGGCGTGGGGCTGGTGGCGTCGCTCCTGATCCTGCTGCTGTTCGGCATCGTGGACTTTGGGCAGCCGCTGCGCGAGGTGGTGGGCAAGGTGGCCATCCAGTCCGTCCCCGCCAGCTTTGGCGCCGTGCTGGCCAACAGCCAGCTGGCGGGCGACAGCGACGGGCCTGAGAAGCGGCGCAAGGAAGAGGCGGGGTACGGGGCCAAGCTCTTCATCATGGCCGCCGGCGCCGTCTTTCTGGCCTTCAACGTGGCGCCCACGGAGGAGATGATCCTGATCTCCTTCGTGATGTCGTCGTGGCACGGCGTGGCGATGGTGGCCGCGTCGCTGCTGATGATGCACGGCTTCGTGTACGCCTCCGCGTTCCGGGGCTCGCCGCGGGTGGCGCGCGGCACGCCGTGGTGGAGCCTGTTCCTGCGCAACACCGTGGTGGGATACGCCCTCGCGCTGGCGGTGAGCGCGTACGTGCTGTGGACCTTCGGCCGGCTGGAGCACGGCGTGCCCTCCACGTACGTGATGATGACGCTGGTGCTGGGCTTTCCCGCCGCGCTGGGCGCCGCGGCCGCGCGGTTGATCATCTGAGGTCCCACCTTGATGCCGGGGCGGCGATGACGGAACAGGACGGTGGAGAGGGTGGGGGACACAAGTCGCGGTGGGAGTGGGTGGCCGCGGCCGTGAGCACGGCGCTGGTACTGGGCGTGGTCGGCTATCTGCTGTACGATGCCGTCGCCCGCCCGCGGACGCCGCCCTCGCTGCGCGTCTCCGCAGACACGGTGCTGCAGGTGGACGGGCTGTGGCTGGTGGAGTTCCGCGCGACCAACGCCGGCCACGAGACCGCCGCCGCCGTAAAGATCGAGGGCGAGCTGATGCAGGCGGACAGCAGCGTGGAGAGCAGCGAGGCCGTGCTGGACTACGTCCCCGGGCGGTCGGTGCGGCACGGCGGCCTGTTCTTTCGCCACGACCCGCGCGCCTACCGGCTGGAGCTGCGCGCGCACGGATACCAGGAGCCCTGACGCGGTGTTGCCAAACCTGAACCGGCCCCGTTGATTTCTGAGTCTTCCGGTGCTGCGTGCACCCTGCGGCATAAGACAGGCTGTCATTCCGAGGCCCGGCCACACCGCAACCGGCCTTCGCGCCGCGGGTTGCAGGGCCGAGGAATCTGCTGTCCGGCTGCTGGAGGGTCGACGCGGCAGCTCGCGCAAGACTCGCGGTCGCATCGCACCCGGATGGGGCAAGTGCCGTGGCGCGCGACGGGCCGCCAGATTGGGCGAGTAGATTTCTCAGTCGGCGCGCGGGATTTCGGATGAGGGATGGTGCGGTGTGGCGCCTCCTTCGAAATGACAGCTTGGCGGTGTGGTGCCGGAGGGTTTCCCTCCGAGGATGTTGCCAACGTGACTTCCTGAGGGAGCGCCGCGAGGAGCCTGAACTTTCACAACCCCTTGTGCGCGACCGAAGGATCTCGTCTGCCTTGCCGCGGGGCCGGCTCCGGGGAGGAAAGTCAGCCGCCGGTTGCCGTTGCCGGTGAGCAACAGCCATTGAAGAGAATTGGAGAGCAGGATGCGGATCGAGGTGTGGGCCGACGTGGTGTGCCCGTGGTGCTGGATCGGCGAGACGCGGCTGTACCGCGCGCTGGGGCAGCGGCCGGACGTGCAGGCGGAGGTGGTGTGGCGGCCGTTTCAGCTGCAGCCGGACCTGCCGGCCGAAGGCAAGCCGTGGGACGAGGTGATCCGCACCAAGTTCGGCGGGCCGGAGCGCGCCAAGACCATGTTCCAGCAGGTGGCCGCCGCCGGCGCCTACGACGGCCTGCGCTTCGAGTTCGAGCGTATCCCCAGCCACCCCAACACCCGCGACGCGCACCGGCTGGTGCTCCTGGCGCAGGACGCCGGCGTGGGGCGGCAGATGGCCGAGGCGCTGTTCGCCGCCAACTTCACCGAGGGCCGCGACATCGGCAAGACGGGCGTGCTGGCCGACATCGCCGCGCAGGTGGGGCTGGACCGCGACCGCGTGGCCCGCTTTCTGGGCGGCGACGAGCTGGGCCGCCAAGTGGACGAAAGCCAGGTCGAGGCCGCCTCGCTGGGCATCAGCGGCGTCCCGTTCTTCGTCATCGACGGCAAGTACGCCTTTTCCGGCGCCCAGTCGCTGGAGACCTTTGTCTCCGTCCTGGACCGTGTTCGCGACATGGACGCCGCGGCGGACTGAGAACGTCCGTCCGATGCAGATTCCTCTGGAGGAACTGGCCGGGGAGGCACAGCGGGAATTCCTTGACCATTTCGTCGCGGCCTTGCGCCGGAACGGCGGTTATGGCGGCTCGTCCTGGTTCAACCCCGACGGCTCGTTCGAGGTGTCGCTCAGCTGTACCCTTTCCGTGGGGGATGCAAGCGCCTCTCTCCTGTGGAAGTGGGTGCGCGACCGGAATGGATCGGTCGACGCGCTGACCGTCGTCCCTGAGGAGGGCGCCGGCTGTGCGGCCGAAGGCTGGCAGGACGCGGCGCGCGATCTGGTGCACCGTGCGCTGCTGATGGCGCTCAAGAAGAAGCGCGAGGAATTCTTTGTCCGGGATACGTACTTCTACATCGGCCCGAACCTGGATGGAGAGTACTGGTTGTCGGGGACGAGAGTGGCTCCCGCGATTTGCGAGGAGGCCCAGCCTGCCCTCATCAACTGCGAGCGTGCTCTCCACATCGATCAGAAAGTGCCGGGGATCGACGCAGCCCACGCGCTTGAGCTCGGGCGGGAGCGCGCCAAGCGGATTGCCGCGCGTCTTTCTCTGCTTCTGAACGTCGGCCTGTACCACGTCGCTCCAGACCTGCGGTTCGTGCTGTCGTACGATGACACCTCCGCGGACGCCGCACCCAGGCGCATGCACCTGGGGTTTCGCGACCGCCGTCCACCGCCCCGGGCCATGCCCCGGAAAGGGGAGGATTGCCACCCGGGAAGCCCTCTGCCGCCCGGCACGGACGAGATACGCTTTTGGGGCGACAATCTCAGGCTCCCGGGCGAGACGAGAAGGATCTTTCGTGCGGCCGACAATCCATCCCACCTGTTTGGCGAGGCGTTCGACGCGTGTTCACGGCTGTACCAGGTCTCGCTGGTGGCCGGAAAGCATTTTCGGACCGTGCGGCTCGCGTACCAGGTGGCCGCGGTGGAAGCGATCACCAAGTCAGATCCTTCGCTTTCGGGTTTTCCGGCATTCATGCGCAGGTTCACCCCTCCGAGCGAGGGCCTGGACGTTTTCCTCGACTACCTGTGGGGGCCAGTCCGTTCGGCCCACTTTCACGCCGGGAAATTCCCGCTCGGCGACTTTCTGGCGAGCGGCTTCGATCTCACCAGCCCGGAATCGATGGAGCGCAACACGATCGCCTTCGAGGCTCCGTTGCTGATCCGCCAGGCCATTCTTGCCTGGGCGCGTGAATCAAGCGCCGCGATCGACCCCGACTCCCGGAAGCAATCCGCATGATGTCTTTGCTCCACAACCGTGACCGGTGCGTGAAATCGTGATGCCGCGCCCCTACATCCTCGCGGAGACCAACTGGAAGGCGGTGTCGGCGACGTCATACGACGTGGCGGTGCTGCCGTGGGGGGCCACGGAGGCGCACAACCGGCACCTGCCGTACGCCACCGACGTCATCCAGGCCGAGCACGTGGCGGCGGAGGCGGCGCGGCTGGCGTGGGAGCGCGGCGCCCGGCCCATCGTGCTGCCCGCGGTGCCGTTCGGCGTGCAGACGGGGCAGCTGGACATCCCCCTCTGCCTGAACCTGAACCCCAGCACCCAGGCCGCCATTCTCGCGGACCTGGTGCACGCGCTGGAAGGGCAGGGCATCCGCAGGCTGCTCATCCTCAACGCCCACGGCGGCAACGACTTCCGCGCCATCATCCGCGAGCTGCAGCCGAATACGGATCTCTTCCTCTGCACCATCAACTGGTGGAGCTGCGTGGATCCGGGCCCGTTCTTCGCAACGCCCGGTGACCATGCGGGTGAGCTGGAGACGAGCGTGATGATGCACCTTACCCCCGGCCTCGTGCTGCCGCTGGACGAGGCGGGGGCGGGGCGCGAGCGGCGGTTCCGGATCGCGGGGCTGCGCGAGGGGTGGGCGTGGGCGCCGCGCAAGTGGACCTCCATCTCAGAGGACACCGGCGTCGGCGATCCCTCCGCGTCCACGGCGGAAAAGGGGGAGGCGTTCTTCCGCGCCGTCACCGAGCGCATCGCCGGCTTTCTGGTGGAGCTGGCGGCGGCGGATCCCGCGGACCTGTACGGCGACTCCTGACCCTCCGGCGCACTCCGTGAAGATCCTCTACTGCTGGCGCTGCAAGCAGGACCGCCCCATGCTGGACGACGATGAATGGGCGGTCGTGCTGGAGGCGCATCGCACGGCGCCGGATGATCCCGACCGCGCGCTGGCCGTGCTGGAGCGTGAGCGGGTGCGGCGCGGGTTGCCTCCGCTCGCTCGTCCCGCCGCGGATGCCAGCTTTACCGCCCGCCGGATGTGGTACCTGATTGCGGGGTACACGCTCTTTACCGGCGTTCCGGAGGAGAACCCGAACGCGGTCTGGCATCACGTGGCGTCGCTGTACGGGCCGCCGTGCCCACACTGCGGAAAGCCGCTTCGCACCCCGGCCGCGCGCTGGTGCGCGGCCTGTGGCGAGTGGCGCGACGGCCATGCACCTGCCGCCCGCTCCGCCTGAGCGCTTCAGACGGGGCGTAACCCTGTCAGCCGGGTACGCGCTTCATTCGATCATCCCGGCCAGGAACAGCGCGGTGTCTCGCGTTCCGGGGCTGAAGCGCTCCCACTCCTCGTCGGTGAACAGTCCAGGTAGGCCATCCACGAGATCCGCTGCACCGCCCGGGAGCGGCGCATGTCGTCGAACGCATGCGACAGGTCCTCATCCCGCTCCTCCATCAGCTTGAGCAGGCGCAGATAGCGCTCGTGCGCGGTCTCGTTCCGATCGTCCATGACCGCGCGGCACTCGTCGCATCACGCGCTCGCAGAACCGGTTCAGCGCCGCGTCCTTTACGCTCCGCAGCACCTTCCAGTCGCTCTCCGGAAAATCACCGCTCATGGTTCGCCTCCGCTGTGAGAGGGTGTTGTTAAACCTCTGCAGGCGTGGAAGAGGCGACGTCATCCTGAGGGAGGCGCCGCGCTGCACCTTGTTGCTGCGACGTACTTTGGCGCCGACTGAAGGACCTTGCCAGCACAACCGGG
>DASQBH010001076.1:0-2672 GCA_035635315.1 Longimicrobium sp. | reverse complement strand
CCGGATTCCATCCATATCGTTCACGAATGGCTCGCGGCGCTCAACGCGGGCCACGTGGAGGCCGCGCTTGCGCTCACCGCGCCGGACGTGACCATCGTCGGGCCGCGAGGAACGGCGCGCGGGCACGACGTGCTGCGGGCGTGGATGGGCGACGCGGGCGCCACCTTCGCCACCCGCGAAACCTTTGGGGCGGGTGACGTGGTAGTAGCCGCGCAACACGGCGTCTGGCGCGACGCGGAGACGGGGGAGATCCGCGGAGAAGCCGACGTGGCCACGCGCTTTCGCGTCGCCGATGGACGCGTGGCGGAGATGGAGCGGTACGATGATCTGCACGCCGCCCTACAGGCTGCCGGGCTGACGGAAGGCGATCGGCAGGGCGCGTAAACTGACGGGGGATCATGCGAACGATTTTCGATGCCGGGTCGCAGCGCTGGAAGATCTGGTTCGTGGTGCTGATCTGCCTGCTCTGCGGGGGCGGACTGCTGTTCCCGGGCGGGTACCTGCTCCTGAACTACGGCCTGCACCCGGATGATGGCGGGGTCCTGAAGCCGCTGATGAGCCGCATCCTGATGGGCGCCGTGTTCGTGGTGCCCGGGATGGCCATCATCGCCGCCATCCTGCTCTACCTGCGGTGCTACGTCATGCGCATCGAGGCGGATGACGTGGAGGAGGGTGCATATCGCATCGCCCTTGCCGCACCGGGACAAGCGCTGACCATCGGCCACGACGACATCGCGCGGGCGGGGTACAACGAGGGGATCTCCCACGCCGGCGGCATCAGCGTGAATGCGCCGTGGTACAGCCTGCGGCTGTGCGGAAGGCGCTTTCCGCTGATCATCGACCTGCACGGCGACTTTCTCGACCGGCGCGCCGTCGACCGGCTGATCGAAGGCAAGATGCCGTCGGCCGTAGTCCCCCCACGCCGCAAACCCCAGGGAAAGAAACGCCTCCGGTGACCGCAGTCGTAACGGCCGTAAGCCGAAGCCGCAGGCATTCGTTCAGCAAGCCGAACGAGCTGTTCATCCGCCTGGTTGCCGGGCTGGGCGTGGAGGGCGACGCGCACCTGGGGCAGACGGTCAAGCACCGCTCGCGCGTGCGGGCAGATCCGTCGCAGCCCAACCTGCGCCAGGTGCACCTGATCCACGGCGAGCTGCACGACGAGCTGCGCGCCGCCGGCTTTCACGTGTCCGCGGGCGAGATGGGCGAAAACCTCACCACCCGCGGACTGGACCTGCTCGCCCTTCCCGAAGGCGCGCGCCTGCACCTCGGCGAGTCCGCGGTGGTGCAGGTGACCGGACTGCGCAACCCGTGCGTGCAGCTGGACCGCTTTCAGCCGGGCCTGATGGCCGCCTGCCTGGGCCGCGACGCGGACGGCAGGCTGGTCCGCAAGGCCGGCGTCATGTCCATCGTCCTCACCGGCGGCGACGTGCGCCCCGGCGACCCTATCCGCGTGGAGCTTCCGCCCGGGCCCCACCGCCCGCTGGGTGTGGTCTGACGGAGATGGGCGGGATGGATGATCCGGCGCCGGTGGTGTTGACCGTTCCCGGCTGGGAGAATTCCGGCCCCGGGCACTGGCAGAGCCTGTGGGAGCGCGCCGACCCCCGCCGCTTTCGCCGCGTGCAGCAGCGGGACTGGGATGCGCCCGTGACGGACGACTGGGTCCGCGCGCTGGATGCCGCCATCGCGGCGGAGCCCGGGCCCGTCGTGCTCGTGGCGCACAGCCTGGGGTGCATCGCCGTCGCGCACTGGGCGGCGCGGTTCGATCGGCCCGTCGTCGGCGCGCTGCTGGTGGCCCCCGCGGACGTGGAGCGAGAGGATACGCCCGGGCCCATCCGCTGCTTTGCCCCCGTCCCGCTGCAGCCGCTCCCCTTCCGCAGCATCCTGGTCGCCAGCAGCAACGACGAGTACCTGTCGATGGACCGCGCCGGGCACTTTGCCCGCTGCTGGGGGAGCGAGCTGGTGCCCG
Source organism: Longimicrobium sp. (assembly GCA_035635315.1). GTDB lineage: Bacteria > Gemmatimonadota > Gemmatimonadetes > Longimicrobiales > Longimicrobiaceae > Longimicrobium. The sequence goes on along the minus strand of DASQBH010001076.1, from coordinate 706 downwards.
CCGGCGCCGCGGGCCACCTCAACACCGCCGCCGGCTTCGGCCCCTGGCCCGCCGGCCAGCGGCTGCTGGAGGCACTCTGCTGCTCAGCGTAGCCGTCTAGAAGCCGAAGTGCATCGCGAGCGCCAACTCCACCTTGCCCATCGTGCTCTCGCTGATCACATGCGGCGAGTAGCGCAGCGCGCAGGGGAGGGATTGCGGGACGGTGCGAACGAGAAAAAGGCCGGGAGCATCGATTCAGCTCCCGGCCTTTCGTGTGGTTCAAACCTGCTTACCGCTCGGTTTGCGCCTCTTCCGGATCAAGTTCCCAAGGCTGCGTACCGACGCCCGCAACGATTCCTCGTAGAACGGCTGGTCCTGCGAGGGCATCGGGAGCACGTCATCCGCATCCGCTGCGGGGCGAACGGCCTCTGCTGCAGGAGGTCTCTGGTCGAGTCGTTTCATGCCTGCCCTCTTGGAGAAGCGCTCACAGCACTGCTACGCCGAAAAATCCTTCCTGTTGGATCGCGCGTCAACCCGGCCACGATAACGACGCGACCGATGCCCGGCCCATTCCACGGCGAATCCCGGGGCGCCGATCCGTGTGGCGCTGAGGGAGCAGCGGAGCCGGCAGGAGGAAAACTCCGCCGATTCCGCTAACTCCCTGTGAGGCCAAAACATCCCTGCCCTCGCACGGGATCGTGCCGGAGCGTCGGGGTCGCCCGCCCTC
>DASQBH010001075.1:0-7376 GCA_035635315.1 Longimicrobium sp. | reverse complement strand
GGAGACGTTCCATCGCCTGCATCTGCCTTCCTTCTGGACTCAAGTTGAGGCCGCGCATGGGCGGCGGGCGAAACGGGAGCGAGGTGCGTAGATTTCGGCGGACCTGATAGCGGCGTTGCCCCGCCATGGTTCCCCTGACCGGCTGCGATGCCTCGACCAGGCGCGTGGCCGCCACCGCTGACCCGAGGCACCCGACGCGATGGCGACCCTGTGGAAGTCCGACCGAGCCGCGGAGTGGCAGGCCGCGCTGGATTCGTACCCGGCCGTGATCGACGCCCAGGGCGTGGCGCGGCTGGCCGAGCTGGACCGCTGGTACCGCGAAGACCTTCCCGCCGCCATCGCCGGCCGCCGCACCCCGCACGTGACGCACGACGAGCTGGTGCGCGTGACGGAGTGGAAGATGGCGCGCGGCATCTTTCGCCCCCGCAACCTGGTGCTGGTGCGCGGCAACCCGCCCGAGACGGTGGTAAAGACCAGCACCGCCGCGCTCGCCGCGATTCCTGATTCCAGGCGCCCCATCGCGCTCCTGGCGGAGCTGGACGGCGTGGGCCCCGCGACGGCTTCCGCCATCGCCGCGGCGGCCGCGCCCGACATCTACCCGTTCTTCGATGAGCTGGTCGGCGCGCAGGTGCCGGGGCTGGGCACCGTCGCCTTTACCCCCGCGTACTACGCCAAATACGCCGCCGCCCTGCGCGACCGCGCGGAGAAGCTGGGCGCGCCCTGGACGCCATCCACCGTGGAGCAGGCGCTGTGGGCCCACGTCGGCGGCAAGGCGGGGACGCGAAAGAGCAAAGCGTAGCGGATTGATTGGGCATCAGGAGCCGGCCCAGGCGGGTATTGCTGACCCTGCCCAGCTTTGACTTCCTGAGGGAGGCACCGCTCCGCAACCTGCTCGTACGACAGACCATGGTGCCGACCGAAGGATCTCGCCGGCAGAACCGCGGGGCTGGATCAACGCCGTGAATCCAGCCCCGGCGCCGCCGAAAGGAGATCCTTCGGTCGCGTGCAAGCGGTTGAGTAGCTTCAAGTTCCGGAGGCACGCTCCCTCAGGAAGTCAATCCTCGGTTATCTGAAAGACCAGATTCTTAAACACGCTCTCAGGCTCAGGAAGTCACGCTTTCGGTTGGGGGTCTGACACCCCCTCCTGGGGCACGCCCAGCCCGCCGACCACGTTCAGCTCGATGCTCTGGCACTCGCCGGTCAGCAGCGGCATGGCCTCGGCGATCGCCTGGCGCGTCTCGGGCAGCTGCAGCGACGCGGCGTGCGCCTCGCGCGACTCCCACACCTCCGTCACCCAGACGGCGTCGGGGTGGTCGAGCGCGTGGTTGACCACGTACAGGTGGCAGCCGTACGCCCGCATCCCCTCCACGCCGCGCAGCAGGATGGGCGTCAGCGCATCCCGCTCCCCCGGCTTCGCGACGAGCTTGGCGTACATCCCGAATCGCATCCCGATCACCTTTCGCCAGACGTGAGGTTCAGAAGAGCTCCCGCAGCACCCGCAGGAGAAAGAACAGCACCACTCCGCCGATGAACAGCGCCAGCCGCTTCTGGCTGGCACTCGCGGCGGCGTCCGCGAACGTGGTGGGGCCAAGGTGGCTCAGCGCCTGCGCCAGCCGCCGCGTTCCGCCGAACATCCCCGAGTATCCGCCCAGCCCTCCATCCGTGAACCACGCGCTCCGCGCCTCGCCGCCGTCCCGGTAGCGCACGTGGACGGAGGGGTTGGTCATCGACCCGTGCACGCCGTACTCCACTGCCTCCACGTCGCGCAGCACCACACTGTGCTTGCGTCCCTCGAAGCGGAGCGCGTCCCCCTCCACCACCAGCCGCCCGCGCTCGCGGATGAACGGGTCCGCCTTCGTGGATTCCGTTGCGGGTTTGTCACGATACCAGATGCTCTCGAACGTACGCGGCGGGTCCATCGGCGGCTCCGGTGGGCAGGTGGGGTGGGGATGGATCGATGAGGGAGACCTGCGCGGGAAGTGCGGCTGGACAGATATGATGCGGCTTCGGCGCGCGTGAGAAAAGAGGGATCCGCCGATCACTCCCGACCGTCCAGGAGATGCGCCGGCGCCGGGGAATCCGTTAATTCGGTCGGCTTACGGATTTGCGGAAAATCCGTGTCCGCAGGGGACTTGTCCACAACGCTGTCGTTGACACATTGTAGTAGATCGACCGCGAATTTCCCTCCATCCGCAGTGCCCGCCATGACCAAGCGCCTCCTCGCCCTCGCCATTCTCGCCGTCGCGCTGGCCGCACCCGCCCGGGCGCAGTCCGTCAGCGGGCGCTTCGTAGATCCCGACGGATCGCCCATCGCCTCGGCGCGGGTAGCGCTGCAGGCGGAGTCGGGCGCCGTGGTGCACGCCGTGCTCACCGGGCCCGACGGGCAGTTCACCGTGCGGGCACCCGCGGCCGGCCGCTACGTGCTGCGCGCGGAGCGCATCGGCTACGCCTCTACCCTCAGCGAACCCCTCACGCTGGCCGCGGGCGAGCAGGTGACGCACCGGCTGGTGGCGGGCGGGCAGCGCGTGCTGCTGGACGCCATCGTGGTGTCGGCGGCGCCGCGATGCGCCATCCGGCCGGGGACGTCGGAAGAGACGTCGGCCGTCTGGGGCGAGGTGCGCAAGGCCCTCGACGTGGTGAGCGCCACCGCGGACGAGGGGCGCAGCCAGTACGTGGTGGAGCTGTTCGAGCGGCAGCTGGAGGGTGCGGGGAACACCGTGACCAAGGACGAGCGCCGCCGCATCGAGGGGATGGCGCGAAAACCGTTCGTCACGGTAGACCCGGAGCGGCTGTCCGCCGTGGGCTTCGTGGAGCGCGAGGGCGAAGGCTACCTGTACGCCGCCCCCGACGCCGACGTGCTGCTCTCCGACCGCTTTCTGGAGGAGCACTGCTTTCGCCTGCGCGCCACCGGCGCGCCCGCCCCGGGGCTGATCGGCCTGGCGTTCGAGCCGGTGCGCGGCCGCCGCGTCCCCGACGTGCAGGGCGTGCTGTGGGTGGACCGGGCCAGCGCGGAGCTGCGCCTGCTGGAGTTCGAGTACACGCGCCCGCCGGTGCGCGGACGCGCTGGGGTGCCGGGGGGCCGGATGGAGTTCCAGCGGCTCCCGGACGGCCGGTGGATCACCTCGTCCTGGGTCATCCGCATGCCTGTGGAGGCGCCCCGCCCCGAGACCAACGCGCTGGTTCCGGCCACGCGGCAGGTGGTGGCCATTCGCGAGGTGGGCGGCGCCGTGCAGCAGCCCGGCACCGTCGCGCTGGCCTCTGCCCCGGCCGCAGCGCAGGGGACCCTGGCCATGAACGACCCCGCGGCCGCCGCCGCGGCACCGGAAATCGCGGTGCCCACCGCCGAACAGGTCGTCAGCACCGTGATCGAGGCGCGGCCGCAGGCGGAGCGGCTGTCGGACCGGCGGCGGGTGATCGGGCGTGGAGAGGTGGAGCGCAACGTGCTGACCACTGCCTTCGAACTGGTGCAGACCCTGCGGCCCGGATGGATGCGCGCCCGCGGCAGCGACGCCCTGGTGATGACCCCCGTCGCCACGCGCGACGGCATTGCCATGGCCATCCAGGACGAAACGCCGATCACGGTGTGGGTTGATGGGCGCCTGTACGGCACGCTGGAGTCGCTGAAGTCCATCCCGCACGGCGACATCGACTACATCGAGCACTACGACAGCATGGAGGCGCAGCAGCGGTTCGGCGCGGGCAACGCCCAGGGCGCCATCCACGTCGTCCGGCGCCGCCGCTGATCCCAAACGGGAAAAGACATAGGGGTACAGAGGAGCAGAGAACAGCCAGAGGAACAGAGGAAGATCGGTTTCCTCTGTTCCTCTGGCTTTTGTCTGTTCCTCTGTACCCCTACGCCGTTCTTTCCGGTACTCCCGGTGCACCCCGAACCCCTGAGGGGTCGGGATCACAGCGTCGGGTGCGGCTCCCCGCCCAGCGCGGCGATCACCTTCTGCAGCACCTCGCGGCGGTCCTTCAGATCGTCGCGGTAGTCCTTGGAATCCGTCCCGGAAATCTCCGTCCCCATCTCGAGCACTGCATTCTCCAGCACTTCACGCAGGATGGCCTGCTCCGAGGCCGAAAGGTCGAGGGTCAGCATCTGGCGTTTCAGTCCGATCAGGTTCTTGTCTGGTTGCAGCCGTCGAGCGAATCCACAACTGCAATCAACCTGCCGGACCGCTCACACACCCGCGTGGACCGTCCAGACGATCGCCTGGATCTGCTCCACCGCTTTCGGCGAATAGAACCGCTCTCCCGTTACCTCATCGATCCTCGCCGGAACGCTCTCGATCATGACCGTGCGTCCCGCGTACTCAACGGAGTACGCCACGAGAGAATGCTCCAGGCGGTCTTCATCGTCGGCCGTCATCGTCCTACCCAGCCCGCTTTGTCTTGCGGCGCAGGAAGTCGCGCATGATGTACTGGCCCAGCGTCATGGTGCTGGTGAAGTAGGCCTTGCCGCGCGCGATCTGCGTGACCTGGTTCACGAACGCCACCAGCGCGGGGTCGCGCGCCAGCATGAAGGTGTTGATCAGGATCCCCGACTTGCGGCAGGCGCCCACCTCGGTAAAGGTCTCGTTCAACACGAAGTGGTCCAGCCCCATGCTGTTCTTGTAGACGCGCCCGTCCGGCAGGGTCACCGCGCTGGGCTTGCCGTCGGTGATCATCACGATCTGCCGCATGTCCTTGTTCTGCGCCAGCAGCAGCCGCCGGGCCAGCTTGAGCCCCGCGGCCGTGTTGGTGTGGAACGGCCCCACCTGCGCGTGCGCCAGCCGCCCGGTCGGGATCTCCTCGGCCGTGTCGCCAAAGGTCACCACCTTGAGCGTGTCGCCGGGGAACTGGGTGCGGATCAGGTGCGTGAGGGCCAGCGCCACCTTCTTGGCCGGCGTAAAGCGGTCTTCGCCGTACAGGATCATGCTGTGGCTGGTGTCCAGCATCAGCACCGTGGCGCAGCTGGACCGGTACTCGCTCTGGTGCACGTGCAGGTCGCCGTACTCCAGCGGCAGGGTGCCGTCGTCGCGCAGCCCCTCGCGGGCCAGGGCGCTCTTGAGGGTGGCGGGGATGTCCAGGTTGAGCGTGTCGCCGAACTCGTACTGCCGGCTGGCGGCCTCCGCCTCCACGCCGGTGGCCAGGTGCGGCGTCTCGTGGCTGCCGAACGACGAGCGCCCCATGGCCCCCAGCAGCTGCCGGAGGGTGCGGTATCCAAGGAAGTCGATCCCCTTGCCGGTGAGCGAGAACTCCACCTGCCGCGACGCCTCGCGCGCCTCGTCGATCTTGCCCTCGCCCTGCATCTGCTCGTAGCCGGCGGGCATCTGCGGCTGCTCGGCGACGTTCAGGTACCCCTCCTCCACCATCCGCTGGATCAGCCGGTCCAGCAGTTCGGCGATCTGCTGCTGCACCTCTTCGTCCGGCTCGCCGTCGCCGCGCAGCTCGCTCACCATCTCCGGCGTGAGCTGGCCGCTCTCCAGCAGCGCCCGGAGCAGCGCCTCCTTGAGCGCGTCCATGGAGCGGTCGTCCTCGTCGCCGCCGAACTCGCCCCACCACGGGTTGAAGTGCCGGCCCCCCGCGAACCCGCTCTGCAACAGGAAGTCGGAGAGCTGGTCCAGCAGCGCCTGCAGGTTCATGGCGTCGGCCATGTGGCCGGTAAAGCGGGAGTAGCTGGTAAAGCGCATGGGACCCTCGGGGGCGGTGGGCGGCGTTCTGCCCGGCGGCGCACGTTGCGGGCCATCCCGGCCGTGGCGCGGGGGTGCCCTGCATCGTAAGATAAAGCCCAATCAACCGTTTCGCACAGAAGTAGATACGAGGCACCACGGACGAGCAGATTCCGGAGGCGGACGCGCCGGAGCGGGCGGGCACCCCGTCCGCGCCGCGCACCTTTCGCGCGCCTCCCACGCAGTTGCCCGGCGCGCCGGGACGCCCGCTGGACGGGCCCATCCCCGTCCGCGCGTTCGGCGCGCTGCGGCACCGCAACTTCCGCGTGTTCTACGCCGGGCACATCCTCTCCCTCACGGGGACGTGGATGCAGAGCACGGCGCAGGGGTGGCTGGTGCTGGAGCTCACCAACAGCGCGCTGCGGCTGGGGATCGTCACGGCCGTAACCTCGCTCCCCGCGCTGCTGTTCACCCTGTGGGCGGGCGACCTGGCCGACCGGCACGACAAGCGGCGCATCATCCTCACCGCCCAGTCCGTCGCCCTGTGCGCCGCGCTGGGGCTGGCGGTGCTCACGGGGACGGGGCGCATCACCTACGGCGCGCTGCTGGGCCTGGTGTTCGTGCTGGGCACGGCCAACTCTTTCGAGATCCCCACCCGCCAGGCGTTCTTCGCGGAGCTGGTGGGCCCCGCGGACCTGCCCAACGCCATCGCGCTGAACTCCGCCGCCTTCAACGCCACGCGCATCGTGGGCCCGGGGCTGGCCGGCGCGGTGATCGCCACGTCGGGAGTGGCGGCCTGCTACGCCGCCAACGCGGTGTCGTACATCGCCGTCATCATCGGCCTGCTGATGATGCGGCTCCCCGCGTTCACCCCCGCCGCGCGCACCACCTCGACGATCGAGAACATCCGCGAGGGGCTGGCCTACATCCGCTCCGACCGGCTGGTGCGCACGCTGGTGTGGATGATCGCGGGGATGTCGGTCACCGCGCTGCCGTACGTGATGCTGCTTCCCGTCTTTGCCCGCGACGAGCTGGGCGTGGGCGCGCCCGGGCTGGGCTCCATGCTGGCGGCCACGGGGACGGGGGCGCTGGCGTCGGGGATGGCGCTGGCCTCGGGGCGGCTGCGGCTGCCGCGCGGGCGGCTGATCATTGGCGCGGGGGTGCTGCTGGCGCTGGCGCTGATCGCCTTCGCGCAGTCGCGGTCGTATCCCCTGTCGCTCGTCCTGCTGGCGCTGACGGGATTTGTGATGATCCTGAACAACGCCAGCGTGAACGCGCTGCTGCAGTCGCGGGTGCCGGACCGGCTGCGCGGGCGGGTGATGTCGGTCTACGTGTTCATGTTCATCGGGATGACGCCGCTGGGGGCGCTGCAGGCGGGGGCGCTGGCCCGCTGGTTCGGCGCTCCCGCCGCGCTCACCGCCGGCGCCTGCGCGCTGCTGCTGATCCTCGCCTGGATCGTAACGCACGTGCCGGAGCTTCGTGCGGCGGAGTAGGCCCTTACCCGGCTCGTTCCTCGCCTGCCCTCTCCCGCAAACAGCACGGGAGAGGGGATAAACGTCGCGTCGGCCTCCAGAGCGCTTCGGCGGGACCGGAGTCCGCCCCCTCCGGGCCGGCACCACCGGCCCACCTCCCCCAAAACTGCTGGGGGAGGTAGGGGCAGGGCAGGGTTCCGCAGTTTGACCGACGACGTGGAGCGAGCAGCAGGCGCCCCCCTCCCCGGCCCTC
>DASQBH010001074.1:0-3277 GCA_035635315.1 Longimicrobium sp. | reverse complement strand
GATGACGACGCCGGGAAACTCCTCCAGCTCGCGCAGGAGCACGTTGACGACGGCGTTGGCCTCGCGCTGGTAGCCCTGGTCCACCGACGTGAAGCGGCGCCCGGCGATGGCGTCGGCCTCGTCGAAGAAGAGCACGGCGTCCTGCTCGGCGGCCGAGGTGAAGACGGCGGCCACGTTCTTGGCCGTGGCGCCGGCCCACTGGCTCTCCAGTTCGTTGTAGCGCACGACGAGCAGGGGCTTGCCCAGCGCGTGGGCGATGGCCTCGGCGCAGATGGTCTTTCCCGTCCCCGGCGGTCCGGCGAAGTTGAACGCCAGCCCCAGCCCGCTCTCGTGCCGCTCGCCCAGCCCCCACTCGCCGAACAGGATGTCGTGCTTGCGGATCTGCACCAGCGCGTTGTCCAGCGAGCGCCGGGTGACGGGCGGAAGGACGACGTCGGCGAAGGTGCGCCGCGGCTCCACCGCGCTCACCAGCGCCTGCCGGTCGGGGCCGAAGAAGAGGTCGCGGATGGGGTTGGATGACATCTATGGGTACGAAGGTACGAGGTACGAAGGTACGTGCATGCGGCGGGGGCCCTCACCCGCTCGCCTGGGCTCGCACCCTCTCCCGCAAGCGGGAGAGGGTATAAACGTCACACGACACGCGGTGTGTTCCCGCGGTTGAGGTGGCTGCCGCACGCTCCTGACTCACCCGGCGCGCAGGCCGTTGCCCACGCGAGCAGGTGAAGCCCCGCCGGGCGAGCTCCGCGAGCCCAGGGCGGGGCTTATGGCCGTCATAGCCGCGGGCTTGAGCCCGTGGCGCCTGCGGGCCCCAATCGCAAGACCGTCGCCGTGTTGTACCCCGCGACCTCCGCTCCGTCCCGCTCAGCCCGTCGGCGTCCCTCTCGGCGGCGCGCGGTCCCGCTCGTCACGCATCGTTCCCGTCCGGGAGATCGGCGAGGTGAGATTGCAGACGTGGACAGGGGTCATCCCCGCACGCGACGCAACCTCATCGACCGAATCCACCGAACATGAACGCACACGCACCGGCGCGGCCGCGGCGGCACGACCTGGACTGGCTGCGCGTGATCGCCATCGTGCTGCTGCTCTTCTTTCACTCCGCCATGCCCTACGTGGCCGAGTGGGGCTGGCACCTCAAGAACGACGCGACCAGTCCGCTGCTGATGGAGATCAACTACTTCCTTTCCCGCTGGCGGATGGCGCTGCTGTTCCTGATCTCCGGCGTGGGGACGTCGTTCGCGCTGGGGTTTCGTCCCGCGCGTGGCTACCTGCGCGAGCGCGGGCTGCGGCTGCTGGTGCCGCTCGTCTTCGGCATCCTGGTCATCGTGCCGCCGCAGATCTACATGGAGCGGCTGGCGGACGGTGGGTCTTATCCGTCGTACCTGCACTTCTGGCCGTCGGTGCTGCAGGGGCGGCCGTACCCGGAAGGGAATACGAGCTGGCACCACCTGTGGTTCATCGCCTACCTGTTCCTGTACTCCGTGGCCGCGCTGCCGCTGTTCCTGTACCTGCGCTCGCAGCGCGGGCGGCGGGTGCGCGCATGGATCGAGGCGCGGCTGGCGGGGCCGGCGCTGTACCTGCTCGGCCTGCCGCTCGGCATCGTGCTGGCGACGCTGTACGTGCGCTGGAGCGGGCCCCAGAACGTGGTGGACGACTGGGGGCACCTGGTCTATTACTTCGGCTTCTTCGTCTTCGGGTACCTGCTGGCGGAGGCGGAGGGGGCGTGGCGGTGGATGGAGGCGAACCGGCGCGCGTCGCTGCTGCTGGCGGTAGCGTCCATCGTCGTCATCAACTACCTGCGCTGGAACGACGTGGAGCCGGAGTGGGGATACAACGCCGGCAACGCCGCGCTGCAGCTGCTGCAGGGCTTCAACGCCTGGTTCTGGGTGCTGGCCATCCTGGGATTCGGGCGGCGGCACCTGTCGTTCCGCAACCGCTTGCTGGACTACGCGGGCGAAGGCATCTATCCCTTCTACCTGCTGCACCAGACGGTCATCGTCGTCATCGCCTTTTACGTGATCCGCGCGCCGGACGGGGTATGGGCCAAGTTCTGGTTCACCAGCTTCATCTCCCTGGCGCTCACCGTGGCCATCTACGACCTGCTCGTGCGCCCGTACCGCATCACCCGCTTTCTGTTCGGGATGAAGAATCCTCCGCGCGCGCCGAAGACCATCGCCGCTCCTCCGCCGGTCGTGGCGGAGGCGGACGCGCCCGTGCTCGCGGGGATCGCGGGATGATCGGCCGTGCATCCCCCCGGGCGGCCGTGCCGTCCGCCTGCAGAGAGCGAATGAATTCGCCGCTGGAAGGGCGCAAGGTCCACCTGCGTGGACTGCGGCGGGGGAGGTGTGTGCCGTCGGCAGCGGGGGGAAGGCATGGCTGAGCACAGCGCGAACGCCGGAGTGGCCGAAGGCCCGGTGCCGCGGGACGTTCCGTGGAGCTGGCCGGCTGCGTTCGCCGTGGCCACGCTGCTGGGGCTGCTCTCGTTCACCTACTACTGGCTGGACGACGTGGTGCGCGGCAACCCCATGCGGCCGCTGGAGCCGCTGGTGGAGGAGCTCACGGGGTACTGGGGCGCGGTGCTCCTGGTGCCGATCGGCATCCGCCTGGCGCGGCGGCAGCCGTCCGCGCCGCACCTGCGCGTACTCTTTCACCTGGGCGTGCTGCTGGCCCTCTCGGCGGCGGCCACCACGTGGAACTGGGGGGTGCGCAGCCTGCTCTTTCCGGTGCTGGGGCTGGGCCGATACGACTACGGGCAGATGCCGCTGCGCTACCTGATGGAGCTGCCCAAGGGCGCCATCGTGTACGTGGTGATCCTGGCCTTCGTGGTGCTGCTGGACCGCTACCGCGCCGCGCGCGAACGCGAGCTGCGGGTGGCGCAGCTGGAGGCCGGCCTGGCGCGCGCGCAGCTGCAGAACCTGAGCGCGCAGCTGCAGCCGCACTTTCTGTTCAACGCGCTCAACGCCGTGTCGTCGGTGATGTACGAGGACGTGGAGCGCGCGGACCGCATGGTCACCAGCCTGTCGGAGCTGCTGCGCGCCAGCCTGCGCGCCTCGCGCGACCAGCAGATCCCGCTGGCCGAGGAGCTGGAGGTGCTGGAGCGCTACCTGGAGCTGATGCGCGCCCGCTTCGGCGAGCGGCTGCGGGTGCGGGTGGAGGTGGACGACGAGGTCCGCGGCGCGCGCGTCCCCGCGATGCTCCTGCAGCCGATCGTGGAGAACGCGCTGCAGCACGGCGCGCCGGATCCCCCCGAGCCGGCGGAGGTGGTGGGGCGGGCGCGGCG
>DASQBH010001073.1:0-2249 GCA_035635315.1 Longimicrobium sp. | reverse complement strand
GCCTTGCGGCTCATGCCGAGGCGTTCTGCCAGCGCGTGCGGCAGGGCCTGGAGCAGGCGGATTTCGGCCGCAAGCGGGAGCTGCTGGAACTGCTCATCGACCGCGTCATCGTCACCGACGGAACGGTTGAGATCCGTTACGCAATCCCCGTCGGACCGGAGGGCGAGCGCGAGCCGTTTTGTCTATTGCGAACAGACTATCAAAGCGGTCTTTCAGGTCCACGGCTTGGACGAGAGCGGCAGGGTGGCGAAGAACTCGAGCACCTTGCCGCGTGCCAGCTTTCGCTTGAGCACCGGCCGACCCTGCGCATCGGCACCGTGCACCTGGAAGAGGTTCTTGATAGTCTGTTCGCAATAGACAAAACGGGTCGCGCTCACCCTCCGGTCCGACGGGGATGACGTAACGGATCTCCACCGTTTCGTCGGTGACGACGATGCGGTCGATGAGCAGTTCCAGCAGCTCCCGCTTGCGGTGGAAGTCCGCCTGCTCCAGGCCCTGCCGCACGCGCTGGCAGAACGCCTCGGCATGAGCCGCAAGGCGAGCGATTTCGGCCTGACGATCCGTGTCGTGGGTGAGCTCGCGTTCCTGGCCATCGAGCGCGGCCAGCCGAGCCTCGGCGTCCCGTCGGCGGCGCTCGTACTCGCTCAGCGGCACCACGCCAGCAAGGTAGGCTTCCGTGAGCCGCTCGATCTGCTGGTGCAGCCCCGCCCTGGCGCGGCGCAGGTTCGCACGTCGCGCCTGCATCGCCTGCGGCAGCCAGTGCCCGCCGCGAGCCCGCTCCATCGCGTGCACGACCATCTCCGGCGTGGCGAGCACCTCGCACAGGTCGCGCCAGACCAGCTCCTCCAGTGGTCGGCCCGGGATGTGCCGCGTCGGGCAATGCGCACCCGGCGACGACGCCGAGGCCGGCGTCTTGGTTCGGCAGACATAGTAGTCGTAGCCCCGCCACACGTGCCGGCCTGAGCAGGCACGGCGGCAGTGGCCGCAGCTGACCAAGCCGCGCAGGAGGTAGTCATGAACCCGGTTGTTTCGCCGCGCCATCCGCTGAGTGTAGGCCAGCCGCTCCTGCACGCGCTCGAACTGTTCGCGATCGATGATGGCCGGCACGGTCGCCACGGCGATCCACTCGGCCGGGTCGTTCACGCGGCGGCTCTCCCCACCACGGCCAACGGGCCGCAAGGCGGAGCGCCGCCGCTCGACGGGTCGCGTGCGCAGGCGATTGCCGAACACCTGGCCGGTGTAGACGGGATTGGTCAGCAGCCCGCGCACGGTCGAGAGGTGCCAGCTGCTGAGGCCCGACGGCGAGACGATCCCCAGGCCTCGCAGACGCCGCGCCAGCTCGCAGACCGAAGCCCCCTCATCGAACCAGGCGAACAGGTCACGCGCAACCGCCGCCTCGGCCTCGTCCAGGCGAACCCCGGCGGGATCGCGCGGTCGCTCGGGGTCAACCCGGTACCCGTAGGGCGGCCAGGTCCAGGGCAGCAGGACGCCGGCCCGCAGCTTGCACAGACGGCCGCGGCGCATGCGTTCGGTGATCAGCGTCCGCTCGTATTCGGCGACGGCGCCGCGGACCTGCAGCAGCAGCTGGTCGTGCGGGTCCTGGCTCATCGGCCGGTCGAGAAACGCGACCACAGCGCCGTGTTTCTGCAGTTCCTCGACCAGGAGCATCTGGTGCACGTAGTTGCGCGCCAGCCGGTCCGGCGCGGTGATCAGGATGCGGTCCAGCCGGGCGCCCGCGGCGGCGTCGCGCAGGCGGTCCAGGCCAGGACGCCGGAGACTGGCGCCGCTGTAGCCATCGTCGCGAAAGATCTGGTCCTGCGCCAAGGCCCAGCTCTGCGCTGCGGCATGCGCGTGCAGGCGGTCGATCTGTTGGTCAATGGTCTGTGTCCGAGCCTGGCTTCGGCTCGACACCCTGACGTAGCCGGCTACTTGCATGACGGTTCTCCTCCGCGAGGTCCGATGGAGCGAGCGGAGGAGCCGGCAGGCCGGCGGGCACGACGGCGGCCTGCAGAAGCACCTGATAGGCCCTGTCCCACCGCCGTTGTGCCGCTGGATGGCCGACCAGTTGCCGGTGCACGATCCACTGCTGCCGCTTCATGGCCCGCTCCGAGAGGACAAGATCCCCTCGGAATGGCGGCGCCAGCGCCGGGCAGCGCGCGGTCAGATCCCGACCGCGCTCGGCGCTGCGCCAGGACCAACCGGCCTCGCCGGATCAGGCAGAATTTGTCCTTTGCGAACAGACCATCTTG
>DASQBH010001072.1:0-9439 GCA_035635315.1 Longimicrobium sp. | reverse complement strand
GACCTTGCCAGCAAGACCGCGGGGCTGGCTCCATGCTTCGGAGTCGGCCCCGAGGTTCGGAAAGGAGGTCCTTCGGTCGCGCGCGGAGTGCGGGGTGAACGACGGTACGTCGCGGCGCTCCCTCAGGAAGTCGTCGCTTTGCCTGTGCACAGTGAATCAACGCATCTGGTATGACACCGTGCAACGGCGGTACGCATCCACCGGTGAGGATCCCCGCTCCGGCCCCTCGCCACGAGCGGAAGCTGTGCGAAGATCCAGATCTTGCAGGGTCCGGTCCGCTTCGTGCGCACCTCCGCGATCGGCGCCTGGTCCAGGGTGTCGAAGAAGCCCCACCAGATCGCAGGCAGTGCCGCCATTGTGGCCAACGCATCCGGCTGACCGGCGGGCGACGCATGACCAGGCAATACTCTGCACGGGTCCGCGTCGCGTCGATCGCTTCTTCTTCGTCCACGTCCTTGGCGCGTTGCGAGACCCGTCACAGCGGGTCATTCGTTGGGCTGCAATAAAGTGTGGTGAACCGTAATCTCTTTAGCAAAGTGGGGGTGTGTCATGGTCAAGGTAGCGTTATTTGTGAAGTTGGAAGCGAAGCCCGGCAAAGAGGCGGACGTAGAGAGCTTCCTGTTGAGCGGCCTTCCTCTCGTTCAGCAGGAGCCTGCCACTACCGCATGGTTCGCGATCCGGCTGGGCCCGTCTACGTTCGGAATCTTTGACGCGTTTCCAGATGAAGCGGGGCGACAGGCTCACCTGTCGGGCAAGGTTGCAGCGGCGCTCATGGAGAAGGCTGGCGAGCTTTTCTCCACGCCGCCGTCGATCGAGAAAGCTGACGTCCTCGCAGCAAAGCTTCCCGGCTAGCTAGCCGACCAGGGTACCGCAGCCGACCCCGTCGCCTCCGCTTCGCTGCGGCCATGGGTCGGCTGAACTGGTCGTCATGCGGATGCAGGAGCACTGCATCGGCAATCAAAGGACGTCGATGACGCCGGCCCCGCACCCCTGACCCTTGATCCGTCAGGCAGCGAAGTCGTGCGACTCCTCGCGAGGCATGGCTCGCACTACGCAGGGTTATGCGCGCGCGAGTCCCGGCCCCGGATCGTCGCCGTTGCGCGTGTCGGCATGCGCGCGCTCCCAGATGTTCCAGAGGACCTGCGCGCCCGCCGCGCCGGCGAGCACCCCCGCGACGGCCACCGTGGACAGCCCCGCACCCAGGGCGCCCAGCAGCAGCGCGGCGGCGATCGTGGGAATCTTGCGCGCGGCGACGAGCCAGGCTTCCCGTCCCGCCCCCGCCTTTGCGTACGCGATGTGCACGATGGCGTGCGCGACGTAACACAGCGCGACCATCCCGCACACCAGCCACCGCAACGAATCTTCAAGCACGTGCGCATCCGCCTCGTGCGCCAGGTTCCCCACCGCGATCCCCGTTCCGGCCACCCCCGCCGCGAGCGGAAGCTGTGCGAAGAGCCAGATCTTGTAGGGTGCGGTCCGATCGCTCGTGCGCACCTCCGCGATCGGCGCCTGGTCCAGCGTGTCGAAGAAGCCCCACCAGATCGAGAACCCCACGAGCAGGCAGAGTGCCGCCGTCGTGAGCAGCGCGCCGGACAACGGCTTGTCGCGCATCGCTTCGACCAGGGCCACGAAACCCACGCCGAGGCTGATGTTGATGAACGTGCCGAACCGTTCCTCGACATGGTCCGGATCGGGTGGCGCGATTCGATGAATGCGAGGGGAGGCGAAGGGCGTGAGCAGGTCGATGCCGAATCCCACTCCCCACATCCAGAAGCGCCACGGCGCCGGCACCGCGGCCGACGCGATCCAGAGGATGCCGGCGAGGGCAAGCCCGATCGACTCGCGGGTGCATTCGGGCCGCGCCTGGCGCACATAGTGGGCGGCCATGGCATAGCGCGCCGCGAGGACGAGGCGGAACACGCCGTAGGCGATGGCGAACGCCGGCGCGCGCGCCGACGTCGCCTCCATCGCCGCCGCGGCGATCACCAGCGTGGCGCCGACCTGGACCAGCGTCATGAGCCGGTCGCTGATGTCGTCGGTGCCGAACCGGTCCGTGTAGAGGACGAATCCCACCCACGCCCACCAGACGGGGCCGTACAGGGCGAGATAGACCAGCGTCCCGTGGCCGGTGACGTCGTGCTGGAGGCGCCGGGCGACCTGATCGACCGCGACCACGAACACCAGGTCGAAGAAGAACTCGAGCCACGAGGTCGGGCGCTCCCCCTCGTCTTCCGTTCGCAGCCGTGGAGGCTCGTACAGCGGCCGCTCCACCGGGCGATGCGTGCCCGGCGCGCTCTCCGACGCCGGCTTGTTCGCGATGCGCATGGTTCGTCCCCGCCCGCAAGGACCACACCCCGCGCGGTACCAGCGTCATCGCCGCCCGGGCCGGCTTCGCCCCCGCCACCGGCGTGCAGACGAACAGCGGGTTGGCGTGCACCCGGAGCGGGTCATCGAATGGCTCCAGGTGCACATTCACGAGAGGCGCTCGGAGCGAGGCGCGGCCTGACAATCGGCTGCAGGGGATGCGGGGCCGTCCATGCGTTACCCCGACAACCCTGGCGGCGGCTTCCGTTCCGACGCGGCCCGATCGTCCGACCGGAGGCGGGTCGTGTCTCGCGCTAGATTCAACGGGGACCGGACGGGCCTGTGCGTGGCTTCCGCGGACGATCCGTTCGCGCGGGTGTCCCGGGCGGAATCTGGCGGCACCGCGTCTGGAAGGCGCTTGGCTCCCCAGGCGCACGAGCGCGGCGCATGGCGGCTCTCAAGGGCCCCTCCTCCCGCGGTGCCGTAGCGCCGCGTTGCGGCAGGACCGGATCCTGTCGTGCGAGCTGGGAGCGAACGCCTGCGTGGCGAAGCCGGCGCGGGTCGGCCGGTACCGGGCGATGGTCCGCGCCATCCGCGAGGCCTGGTGCGGCGCCCGCTCCCCGCTCCGGCCCTGAATACGGGAGGGGACCAGGGATTGCTGCGAAACACGACGCCGGCCGACGGAAGCCTGGGGAGAAGGGAGGTGACATGAGCGCGCCGCCGGGTATCGCCGAGTTCGTGGTGCTTCTGGTCGAGGACAACCCCGCCGACGCGGAGCTCATCGCCCTGCGGCTGGAGTCCGCCGGCGCGGCGGGAGAGCCCCCGGCGCGCCTGCTGCACGCCGGCAGCGCCGCCGAAGCGTGCGCCGCGCTCCGCGAAGCCCCGGTCGACATCGTGATCCTGGACCTCTCCCTTCCCGACGCGCGCTGGCCGGCCGCGTTCCACCGGGTGCGGGCCGAGGCGCCCGGTGTGCCGGTGATCGTGCTCACCGGCACCGACGACGAGGCGCTGGCGCTGCGTGCGCTGCGCGCGGGCGCCCAGGACTACGTGCTGAAGCCCCCGCCCGATGGGGCCACCCTGCGCCGCATCCTCCGCTACGCCGGCGAGCGGCAGCGCCTGCTGCGCGAGCTGGACGCCGCGGTTCACGCGCAGGAGACTGCCACCCGGCGCTGGCGCCTCCTGGCCGAGGCGGCGCGCGTGCTGGCCGCGACGGACGACCCGGCGGCCGCGGTCCGCAAGGTGGCCCGGCTGGTGGTGCCGGTGGAGGCGGACTGCTTCGTCCTCCTCTTTCCCGGCGGAGACGCGGTGGCGGGGGTCGCGGAGGCGGAGCACGTGGACCGGCGGCGGGGCGCCGCGCTCCGCAGGCGCGTCCGGCGCCTCCTGGACGCCCCGGCCGGAACCAGCGACCCGCTGCTCGCGGCGCTGGACGGTCCGGAGCCGAAGGGCGACGAACTCCGGCCGCTGCTGGACTCGCTGGCGATGGCCTCGGGGAGCGCGGTGCGCCTGCACACCGGCGGGCCCGCACGCGGGGTGATGGTGCTCGCGTGCGCGGCCGCGCGCGCCGACGGGCCCCTGGCCGCCGAGTTCGCCCGCTCGCTCGCCGACCGGCTGAGCGTGGTGCTGGAGCGGGCGCGCCTTCTGCGCCGCGCGGAGCGCGCGGTGGCGGCGCGCGACCGGGCCTTCGGCATCGTCTCGCACGACCTGCGCAACCCGCTCGGCACCATCCAGGTGTGCGCCGCCGCGCTGCTGGACCCGGACCCGCAGCCCGCGGAGGAGATGCGCAGCATGGCCCGGATCATCCAGCGCTCGGCGGACTGGATGCAGCAGATCGTACGGGACCTCCTGGACCGCGCCAGCCTCGACGCGGGCCGGCTGGCGCTGGAGCGGCGGCCCACCGCCGTCTCCGACGTGGTGGGGGCCGCGCAGGTGATGTTCGTGGTGGCGGCGGAGGGAGAGGAAGAGATCGAGCTCGCGGTGGAGTGCGAGGAGGGGCTGCCCGAGATCGACGCCGACCCCGGGCGGCTCCTGCAGGTGCTCGCGAACCTGCTGAGCAACGCGCTCAAGTTCACGCCCGCCGGCGGCCGGGTGGCGCTCCGGGTGCGGATGGGTGCCGCGGATGAGGGGAACGGCGCGGACGCGGTCTGCTTCGTGGTGAGCGACACGGGCCCCGGGATCCCGCCGGAAGACCTGCCCCACGTCTTCGACTGGTTCTGGCAGTCCGACCGCACCCGCCGCGGCGGGGCGGGGCTGGGGCTGGCGATCGCCCGCGGGCTCATCGAGGCGCACGGCTCCCGCCTGCACGTGGAGAGCGCGCCGGGAAAGGGGAGCACCTTCTGGTTCACCCTGGCGGCGGCTGTTCCAGCGGCGCCGGAACCGACCACGAGTGGTTGAAATGGAGAAGGAAACCACGGCCAGGCCGCGGACCGGCGGCCCGCCCGACCCCTGGCGGCGCTCGGCGCAAGCTTTGCCGCCAGGCCGTACGCCCGGCGCGGCGTGCCGCCGAGCACGGAGACGATTCGCGTGATCCTGGCCGACGACCATGGGCTGGTTCGCGAGGGGCTGCGGCTGGTGCTGCGCGGGGCCCCGGACATCGACGTGGTGGGCGAGGCCGCCAGCGGCAACTCCGCGCTGGCCCTGGCCCGGCGGCTGACCCCCGACGTGGCCGTGCTCGACCTGGACATGCCGGACGGGGGCGGCCTTGCCGCGCTGCGGGAGATCCTCTCGGTGCTGCCCGCGGTGCGCGTGCTGATCCTCACCATGCACCCGGAGCAGGAGCGCCTGCTGGAGCTGCTGGAGGCGGGTGCCGGCGGCTACCTTACCAAGGAGGCGGCGTCGCAGGAGCTGGTGGAGGCGATCCGGGTGGTGGCCGGGGGCGAGGTCTACGTCCGCCCCGCCACGGCCCGCCTGCTGGCCTCGGCCGTGGTCACCCGGCGCGCGGCGCGGACGGCCGGCGGGCGCTTCCAGGAGCTCAGCCCGCGCGAGCGGACGGTGCTGCAGATGGTGGCGCAGGGGTACAGCGGGGCAGAGGTTGCGGAGCAGCTGCGCATCAGCACCAAGACGGTGGCCGCGTACAAGCAGCGCATCCACGAGAAGCTGGGGCTGGAGCACCGCACCGAGTACGTCCGCTTCGCCGTCGAGGCGGGAATCCTGGGGGCGTGAGGATGTGCCTGGAATTCCGGGTTCCTGGCACAAGCGCTTGATTTCCTGAGAAGGGTGTTGCTAAACCCTTTGATTTCACAACAGCGGTTGATTTCCTGAGGGAGCGCTCACGCGGAACTCGAACCTGCACAACCGCCTGGTGCGCGACCGAAGGATCTCGTCTGCCACACCGCGGGCTGATACCGAATCCGCAAAAATACTGTGTACGGACGATCGCTGTCATTCTGAGGGAGGTGCCGCGCCAAACCGTCTTCCACGCTCCAGGCCATGGCGCCGACCGAAGAATCTTTATCGGAAACGCGCGGGGCTCCTCGCGCCGAACCATCGTGACCGACAGCCCTGTGCGCCCAGCATGAAGATTCTTCGGTCGGCGCCAGGCTCTCCGGGCGCCAGCAGAGCATCGGGTGGCGCCTCCCTCAGAATGACACCGAATGGCGGGATGCCACATCCGTGTTCTTTTTCCGGATCCTGCATGATACCAGATCCGCAGAAAGAGTGGGTCTCATACCAAATTACAGAGCAAGATTCTGGACGTAAACGAAGTAAACAAGCATATTGAATGTCCCGAGAGCAGGGCCCTGATCCGTCCCTTCCTCGGAGGATTCCATGGCGCGCCGAACCAAGCTCGAACCGCACCTCACGCCGGATGAGCTAAAGCAGCGGTACCTGAAGACTGAGGACCTGTCGGAGCGCAGCCACTTCCACGTGCTGTGGCTGATCTCGCAGGGAGAGACCCAGGCGCGAGCCGCGCAAGTGGTGGGCATCAGCGATCGGTGGGTACAGGAGATCGTGAAGCGGTACAACGCCGGGGGCGCCGAGGCGATGCGGGACCGGCGTCACGACCACCCCGGCGCTGCCCGGACACTCAATCTCGAAGGTGAGCGGGCGCTGGAAGCTGCGCTGCAGGCCCGGCCCACAGATGGAGGTCTCTGGACGAGCCAAAAGGCGGCAGCGTGGATCCGCGACTACACGGGCCGGTCGGCGTGTGGCGTAACCGGCTGGCGCACGCTCCGCCGTCTAGGGCAGACGCCGCAGCGCCCGCGCCCCCGGCACAAGCGCGCCGATCCGAAGGCTCAGGAGGCGTTTCAAGAAGCGTCTGCCGCAGCGCAGAGCCGAAGTACAGGCGCAGTACCCGGACGCGGTGGTGGAAACCTGGGGGACGGATGAGCACCGTATCGGGCTGAAGCCGATCCTGCGGAAGACCTGGGCGCCACGGGGCCAGCGTCCTCACGCGCCCGTGTGGCACCGCTATGAGTGGCTTTACCTGGTCGGCTTCATCCATCCACCCAGCGGACGGGTCGCCTGGTATCTGCTCCCCGCGATCAGCCTCGAGATCTTCGGCGCGGTGCTGGCCGCCTTTGCCGAGGAACAGGGGGTGGGAGCTCACAAGGTGATCCTGCTCACCTTGGACGGTGCGGGATGGCATGGCAGTGCCAACCTCCGTGTTCCCGACGGCATCATCCTCGAGGTCCAACCACCCTACTCGCCTGAGGTGCAGCCTGCCGAGCATCTCTGGCCGCTGTGCGACGAAGGTGTCGCGAACGAGTGCTTCGCCACGATCGAAGACTTGGAAGATCGTCTGGCCAAGCGCTGCTGCGTCCTCGCTGACCAGCCCGATGTCCTCAGCTCGGCCACCCGCTTTCACTGGTGGCCGAGCTTATGAATCCAGAACTGTGCTCTGTAGTTTGGTATCACACAGAGAAACAGAGGAACAGAGATCAAGCACTGTCTCTGTTCCTCTGTTTCTCTGTGTGCGATTGTTTTGCCGGACCTGGTATGAGATCCTGAGCTTGAGGGTGCGAAAGCGCGGAAAGGAATCCTCCCGCACTTTCGCGCTCCTCCCGCCTACACGTCCGTGACGGCGGTGGCTTCGATGAAGTACGTGGTGACGAGCTGCCACTCGGCCTCGACCTCTCCCTCCAGGGCATCGGTCTTCCACCCCTCGAAGATCGCCACGGTCGACGCTCGCAGCGGGCCCACCACGCGCACCGCGTCGCCCAGCGGAGGGTTCACCGGCTGGGCGGTGGCCACGAACATCACCTGGTTCGCCTCGGTCTTCAGGAAGAACCCCGCCGGGACAACCTTTCCCACCACGGTACCCGTCGCGTAGATGAGCTTGCCCACGTCCTCGGGCCCCAGGGGGTACTCCTCCTCCAGCTTCACCTCCAGTACCCCTCCCGGTCCCGAGTCGACCTTCACCTCGGCGACTTCAGGCACCTCGTCCACCTCGGCCTCGTCGCCGCACGCCGCGAGACCACCGGCGGCGAGCAGCAGGACCAGCAGCCGCGTGAGCGAAGCTCCACGGCGAGTCACGAGCACGTGCATCCTGTCCCCCTTCCGGATGGAAACCCGGGGCGGCCGGACGGCCGCCTCCCCGCGCGATCACGGTGGGATGAAAGCTATGCCCGGAATGCGGACGCGCCGCCGGGCGAGCGCCACCTGCGGCTTCGCGGTTGCCCGACGCCGCCAGTAGGCCGACCGGCCGTAAACGGAGTGGTCTCGATCTTCCGCGCGGAGGACACGGAGGAAAAGAGAGAGGACGCGGAGACCATCATGGCTCCTCCGCGTCCTCTCCCCGTTCGTCCGAGCCGGCCGCGTGCTTTCCCTCCGTGTCCGCACACGAACTTCAGGAATCGAGTATCATACCAGATCCGGGAATAGAGTGGGTGACTTCCTGAGGGAGGCGCCGCGATGAACTTGCTTGTACAGGGAGCCCGGCGCGCCGACCGAAGGACCTCGCCAGCAGAACGAATGGGCTGGCTACGTGCACCGATCCAGTCCTCGCCCAGCCGACAGGAGGTCCTTCGGTCGCGGGCCGGGCGCGGTGAAGGCCGCTGGATTTTACCGGGCGCTCCCTCAGGAAGTCACAATTCTTTTCCGGATTCAGTATCAGTCCCCAGCCTCGGGGAGCGTGAAACGGAAGACGGCGCCGTCGCCGGGGGCCGACTCCACCCAGATCCGGCCGCCGTGGCGCTCCACGATCTTCCTGCAGATCGCCAGCCCGATCCCCGTACCTTCGTACTCGTCGTCGCGGTGCAGCCGCTGAAAGATCTCGAAGATGCGGCCGGCGTCCTCCACCTTCACCCCGATCCCGTGGTCGCGCACCGCCAGCTCCCACTCGGCGCCCGACGCGGTCGCCCGGCGCTCGGCCGAGACGTGGATGCGCGGCGGCACGCCGGGGCGGCGGTACTTGAGGGCATTGCCCAGCAGGTTCTGAAAGAGCTGCTCCAGCTGGGTGGGGTCCGCGACCAGCGTGGGGAGCGCGCCGCGAGTGAGCCGCGCCCCGCTGCCGGCGTGCCGCGGGCGCAGGTGCTCCCAGGCGTGGGCAAGGGCGGCCTCGAGCGAGGCCGGGGCGAGCGCGCCGCGGTCCGTCCGCACCTGCGCCAGCGCCAGCAGCCCCGCGACCTGGCGCTGCATGCGCTCCACGGCGGCCACGGTGTAGCTGGTCCAGCGGCCGGCGCGCTCGTCGAGCCCCTGGTACCGCTCGGCCAGGAGCTGGACGTAGCTGGCCACCGTCCGCAGCGGCTCCTGCAGGTCGTGCGAGGCGATGGCGGCGAACTGTCCGAGCTCGGCGTTGGAGCGCTCCAGCTCCGCCGCGCGCCGGGCCAGCGCCTGCTCCGCCTCCTTTCGCGCGGTAACGTCGGTCACCTGCGCCACGGTGTAGGCGGGCGTGCCCGCCGCGTCGCGCACCAGCGATACCGCGAGCTGCCCCCAGACGACGGTTCCCCCCTTGTGCACGTACCGCTTGTCGAGGTGAAAGCTCTCGATCTCGCCGGCCGCCAGCCGGGCGCGCAGCGGCCGGTCCCGCTCCACGTCGTCGGGGTGGGTCACGTCCTGCCAGGTCATCGCGAGCAGCTCTGCCTCGCCGTAGCCCAGCATCCTGCACAGGGAGGGGTTGACGGCACGGAAGCGGCCGTCGGTCTCTATCAGGGCGAAGCCGATCGCCGCCGCCTCGAACGCGCCGCGGAAGCGCTCC
>DASQBH010001071.1:0-6401 GCA_035635315.1 Longimicrobium sp. | reverse complement strand
GGTGCACGCCTCCACATTCGGCAGCATGTTGGAATTCGACTGGCGGCTGGCCGGCCGTACCCACGACCTGCAGCAGGCGCTCGAGAAGACGCGTCCGCAGATCGTTCACTTCAGCGGTCACGGGGGAAGCAACGGGCTGGTGCTGTTGGGTGCCGACGGTCGGAGTCCGCGCCCCGTCGATGCGGATGTGCTTCGTGAGCTGTTCCAGAAAGACCGCGGCTCTATCCGGCTCGTGGTCCTGACCGCCTGTCACTCGCGCCCGCAGGCAGAGGCGATCAAGGAGGTGGTGGGATGCGCGATCGGTACGCGCGATCAGATCTCGGATCAGGCCTCCATCCTCTTCAATGCGAAGTTCTACAGCGCAATCGCGTCCGGCCGGTCCGTGCAGGACGCGTTCGAGCGCGCACGCCTGGCGCTACGGCTGGAGCATCCGCACGAGGCTGAGATTCTGGAACTCCTGCACCGGCCCGATGTCGATCCCGCGAAGGTCGTCCTGGTCTCCCGCTTCCACCGCTTTGCCCGGATCGGAGCGACCGTCGCTGCCGCCCTAGTAGTCCTGCTTGCCGTGTTCCTCATCTCCCGTCCGCCTTCAATCGTCGATCCTCCCCTGAGCGGTGGTTTACGGCTCGGCGACTGTGCGCCGGAGGGAACGGGTACTCCGACGGCGGCTTCTGTCGAGCCCGAAAGCCCATCTGAGTCAGCGACGCTCCTGGCGCAGGCAAAGGCGTTCTGCCGCGCCGGAAACTATGATTCCGCGTTTGCGTTCTTCGGCCGAGCGGCCGAGGAGGGTGCGCCTGAGGCCATGTCGTTCCTTGCAATTGCTTACCTGAGTGGGGAAGGCACGAAGCGCGACACCGTCCGGGGGATGTTCTGGCTGGATCGAGCGGCGAGGAAGGGGCGCGACCCTCGTGGCATGAACGCGCTTGGCGTAGTGTACGAAAACGACCAAGGCAGGGACCGACGGTACTACCTGGCCCGGCACTGGTACGAAGAGGCCGCGAAGCAGGGTTACGCGGAGGCCATGCGCAACTTGGGCAGGCACTACCGTATGGGACTCGGCGGCATCGGCCAAAGCGACTCCTTGGCGCTGGTGTGGTACCAGAAGGCCGTCACCGCTGGCTCCGTAGACGCGATGGTTGATATCGGCCGGATGTACGAGAGGGGGATGTCCGGCCGGCGTGACACCGGCCAGGCGCTCCGGTTCTATCGCGCGGCCGCGACGGCCGGATCACCGTTGGGCATGCAATCGATGGGGCGTGCGTACCAGGAAGCGATCGGAGTGCGCCGTGACTATGCCCAGGCGCGCACCTGGTACCTCAGGGGTGCGTGCGCAGGGTCTGCCGAGGCGATGAACAACCTGGGCCTTCTGTACCAGCGGGGTCTGGGTATGGCGGCGGACCGGAGAGAGGCGATCGAGTGGTTCAGGCGGGGCGCCGCTGAGGGATCTTCCGGGGCGGCGGCGAACCTCGCCAAGCTGGAACGTCGCGGGGTGGGGAAGGTGCTTGCCTTGCTGGATCGCCCGCAGTCCAGCCCTCCGTCGGCCTGTGCCGTCCTCTGAACAGCATGATCAAAACGAGAGAAGCCGCGGATGTGCCGCGGCTTCTCTCGCTTTGGATCCTCCAGATCGTGCCGTCTACGCCGACTGAAGGTCGCGCTTTCCGGCTTTGCCCGCGGTCAGGCGGCGGGCGCGGTTGCGGTCCAGCTCGGCCTTGAGGTTGGCGTAGACCGAGGGGTCGAAGGGGAGCCTCACCTCGCGGATGCGGTTCAGGGGGCGGCGCACGGACTTGCGCGCGAGCGTCGGCACACCGCACCATGCCCGCATGATCACGCCCCCTACTCCACGCCCTCCCGAGCTGCCGCTCATGCAGCTGGAATGGGATGCCTTCGAGCGGTTCTGCTGCGACCTTGTCGAGCGCCTTCCCGAGGTGGAGCGGTGCCATCGGCAGGGAGGGCAGGGCGATGCCCAAGGGGGCATCGATATCTCAGCCACCCTGCGAGACGGGCGGCAGTGGGCGTTCCAGTGCAAGCGAGAAGCACGGTTCGGTCCGGCAAAGCTCCGAAAGACAATCGCCAGGGCATCGTTTGCGGCCGACCGGTACGTGCTGTTGCTGGCTTCACAGGCCAAGGTGCCCCTCCGCACCGAGGCCGCGCGACACCCGAATTGGGTGGTGTGGGACGCGGAGGACATCGCCCGGCGCGTGCGGTCGCTGCCGCCGGAGTCTGCCCGGATTCTGGTGGAGACGCACTTCGGAGGGGCGTGGCGCGCCGCCTTCCTGGGAACGACGGGAACGGCGCAACTCCTCTCGGCGGAGGAATTCTTCAGCCAGCTGGTGGAGCGTTCGCGGCTCTTCCATCACGCGTGGACCCTCATCGGCCGGCAGACGGTGCTCCGGGAGCTCCAGGGCTTCTTCGAATCTTCTTCGCACCGGATCGCCATCCTCACGGGGCGGGGCGGGATCGGAAAATCCAAGGTTCTGCATGCGTTCGCCGGCGCCGTTCAGCGTACGGAACCCGCGCAGTGTCTTCGCTTCCTGGTGCCGGACTTGCCCCTGGGCGCGGGCCTGGACGAGCTGGATCCGGTGGCCTGCATGGTGGTGGCGGACGACGCGCACCGGAGAAGCGATCTGCCGGCTTTGCTTTCCGCTGCCTTTCGCCGCAAGCCTGCGCTCCGGCTTGTGCTCGCCCTGCGGTCCCACGCGCGGGAGCGGGTCCTGGGAGATGTCTGGCGCGCGGGGTTCGACCCCACCGAGGTGCTGGTGCTGGACGAGTTGCGCGAGTTGACGCGGGGGGACGGCGAGGCGCTCGCGCGGGAGGCGCTCGGCCCCGGGTACGCGCACCTGGCCGGGGCATTGGTGGCGCAGTGCTGGGACTCCCCCTTCATGACGGTCCTGGGCGGCCAGCTCCTCCAGAGCCAGCAGGTCCATCCCGCCCTGCTTTCCCGGCGTGAGGAGTTCCGCGGGGCTGTGCTGGGCGGCTTTTCGGATGCGCTGTCGGGCGAGCTGGACGGCGGCACGGACGCGCGCGTTCGCCGGGACCTGCTGCGTCTCGCCTCGGCGGTGGGTCCGTTCCGGCCGGACCTGCAGCCGTTTCGCGCGGCCGCCGCCGCGTTCCTGGGGATTGCCGGGGAGGAGATGCTCTACGCCATGCGCGAGCTCGAGGACGCGGGCGTGCTCCTTCGCCGGGGTCGGACGCTGCGGGTGACTCCCGACGTTCTTGCCGATTTCGTGCTTGAGGAGGCCTGCTTTACCCGCGATGGAACGCCGACGGGGTACGCCGGCCGTGTGCATGCGGCCTTCCGCGGCATCGCCGCCGACGCGCTTCTCCGCAACCTGGCGGAGCTGGACTGGCGCAGGTACCGCGACGGTGTGCCAGGATCCGGGGAAGCCCTGCTGCGCGGCCTGTGGGACGACATGGAGGCGGAGTTCCGCGCGGCAAACGCGGCGCGGCGGGTCGAGATGATCCGCGCGCTCCGCGTGGTGGCGTACTACCAGCCGGGACCGGCGCTGCACCTGGCGCGGATCGCCATGCAGACGTGCCTTCGCGCGCCCGCCGGACCGCGGGCTTCCGAGGAGCAGTCGCTGGCGGACGCGGTGTCCGTGGTACTGGGGAGCATCGCCTTCACCCTGCCGTACACGGCGGAGTGCTGCGACCTGCTGTGGCGCCTGGCCCGCGACGACCCGCGCGAGAGCTGGAACGGCCCGGATCACGCCATCGGCATCCTGGTGGAGCTGGCGGTCTACCGACCCGGCAAGCCGCTCGCTCTGCAGGAAGCGGTGGTCGCGGCGGTGGGGCGGTGGGTGGAGGAGCCCGGTGCGCACGGCCACCGCCACTCTCCGCTGGACGTGCTCGACCCGGTTTTCGTCAAGACGGCCGTCATGTTCCGGCCGGACGGGAGCGAGTACGGATGGGGGCCCGTGGTAATTGCCCCCACGGTCACCGCGGCGCTCCGGGCGCGGGCCTTCGCGGTGGTCGCGCGCGTCGCCGGACAGGGCGAGTTGCGCGGCGTGCTGCGCGCCGTGCGAAGCCTGAGCGTGGTCCTGCAGGAACCCCTGCGGTACGCGGAGATGGAGGTGCCGGACGGCTTCGAGGCGCTGTGGCGGCCCGAGCAGAACCGAGCATTGGCGGCGCTCGCGGAACTGTGCGCGCATTCCCCCCACCCGCTGGTGGCGCTGGAATGCCTGCGGGCGCTGGGGCAGGCTCGGGATGCCGGACCGGCGGAGGACAAACAGCGGGTTTCCGCCTCCATTCCCCGGAGCTTCGACGTGCGCCTTACCGAGACCCTGCTGCGGATCACCGTTCCCGAAGTCTATGCGATCGAGCCGTGGCGGACCCGGTGCTCCGGCCTGGACGCCCACGAGCGGCTCGAACAGGGGCGCGCCGAGACGGCCGCCGAGTTCCTGGCCTGTCATCCCGCGCCGGCTGACGGCCTGGAGCAGATCGATCGGGTGATCGGGACAGTCGAAGCGTTCGGTATGCCGGCGTCCTGCGTTTCGCTCGCCGCGCACCTTGCCGCGAGCGACCCCGACTACCTGGCCGCCCTCTGCGAACGGGCCGCGGCGGGCGCTCCGTCACCCGTCGTGCCGCACCTGGCCGCGCTGCTCTACCGGGTCAAGGAGGCTCGCCCCGAACGCTACCTGCAGCTCGCCTGGCAAATCCTGAGTTCGGGCGAGGCCGGCAGCTGCGGCGCGGTGGCGCAGACGTTGTGGGAGCCTGAAGACCCCCCGCTCGCCGAAGCGGACGACCTGCTCGCCGCGGCGCTCGCCCACCCGGACGAGGAGGTGCGGTGGCACGCGCTCCCGTCGCTGCACCTGCTCGCCCGCCGTGATCCGTGGCGGGCAGTTGAGCGAGCGCTCGGAATGGAGGTAGGACGGGGCGCCGGTGTAGCCGACCGGTTCGCCCAGCTCTTCGAAGGTGCATGGGGGATCACCCCGGAAACCCTCCCCGCCGACGCGTGGGACCCGCTCCTCCGCAAGCTGGTGCGCGCGGAGCACCTGGGAAGCGCGGCGCTGCGTCACCTGGTGCGGGGCGCGTCCCTACACGCCCCGCGTGCCCTCGCCCGGATGCTCCTGGCGCGCGTCCGGCTCGCGGCGGTGGAGCCGCTTCCGTACGAGCCGGTTCCCGCCATCGCTACGCTGGAAGGATTTCTCCGGTGTCCCGACCTGGGCGCCGTCCTTCGCGAGATCCGCGACGCATCGCCGGAACTCCCTCCGCCTGCCGCGGCGTGGGCGCCGCCGCTGTACGAGCTCGTTTCCGTGGGGTACGGAGATGTCGGACTGGGCGTGCTCCGCGAATGGATCGACGACGAAGGCGTGCCGGGGATCGCCGGGGCGTGCCGGCTTCTGGGTGCAATCTCGCCCCATGCGCTGCTTCAGCGCGTTGACTTCGTCCAGAATCTGCTGCGGCGGGCGGATGCCGCTGGCGCCGAGGTGCTGGAGGGGGTGAGATGCGCGCTGTTGACCGTCGCGGGCAGGGCGGTCGCCGCGCAGAGCCGGGTACGGGAGGAATGGCCCGAACTGGAGCAGCTCCGTGAGGATGGGCGGGCGCTCCAGGAACGGCCCGACCTCACCCGCGTCGCCCGCGATTTCTATCGCGGGCTGGCCGACGCAGCTGATGCGTGTCTCCGGGACGCGGCCGCCGCCGAAAAAGAGCGATCTCCCTTATAGAGGCGATCTTCG
This sequence comes from Longimicrobium sp., assembly GCA_035635315.1. Lineage (GTDB taxonomy): Bacteria > Gemmatimonadota > Gemmatimonadetes > Longimicrobiales > Longimicrobiaceae > Longimicrobium. Next base: position 726 of record DASQBH010001071.1, on the reverse strand, counting down.
GTTCGCGCAGGCGTTTGCCGACGGTGCCTGCCGGCACGGAGGCAAGCGAAAGGACGCAGGGAACCGATGCCGCTCTCTGCGTCCTCGTCGTTCCGCGCTGCGTAACCGGTGGCTCATCACCGTTCCAGGACGCCGGCGATCCGGCGGCTGTGGCCCTGGTCCGTCGCTGCCGCGGCCAGGCGGCGGGCGCGGTTGCGGTCCAGCTCGGCCTTGAGGTTGGCGTAGACGGACGGATCGAAGGGGAGCATCACCTCCTTGATGCGGTTCAGGGGGCGGCGCACGGTGCGGGCACCCATGTCGTGCAGCAGGTCGTCGACGTAGTGAAAGTTGAAGGGGACGATGCAGGTGCCGCTGGCCACGCCCCGCGGCCGGTTCTCGCGCACCCACGCCCACCGCGCCTCCATCTCCCGCAGCACCGTCTCACGCGGGGGAAGCCGCAGCTCGCCCATGAACCAGCGCGCCGCCCACCGCGCCCCGATCTCGGAGGTGAGCTGGCTGTACAGACTGCTGTTGTAGCCCACGAACGCCAGCCGCGGCACGTCGGGGTGCACCAGGTTGCGGTGCAGGTGAAAGACGCCGGCCTCGTCCTGCACCGTGCGGCGGACGGACGCGTCCAGGAACGGCACCTCCTGCCGGAACCCCGTGCCGAAGACCACCACGTCCGCCCGCACCCGCCTGCCGCTCTCCAGCTCCACCGCGCCGGCGTGCAGCGCGCGGACCCCGGAC
>DASQBH010001070.1:0-8001 GCA_035635315.1 Longimicrobium sp. | reverse complement strand
CCTCCACTCCCGCACAGGGGCCCGCGCTCCGTTGCGCGTAAAGGTACTGTAGGAGCCGCTCCACCTCCGAGAGCGGAATGGTGCGGGGCACCCGCCGCGTCTCCTTGATCCTCACCTCCATCTTGCGGAAGGGGGTGAAATCGATCGTCCCGTCGCGCTCCAGGTAGCCGAAGAAGGCCTTGAGCGTTGCCACCTTCCGCTTGACCGTCTTTTCCCGGTACGGCTCGAACAGCCGCTGGATGTACTCGCGAAGCTCAGGCTTTCCCAGCTGGGACACGTCCGCCTTCGCCGATGTCTCCGGCAACGCGGCCGCGAACTGCCGCAGGTCCGTCTCATAGGCGCTGAGCGTCCGAGCACTCAGGTTCTTCTCGTACCGGCAGTGGAAGAGAAAGCTGTCGATCGCCTCGGCGACGGTCACGCTCTACCAGCCTGTGAAGAAGGGATACCGGTGGCGGCGAACAAGTTTACGCCGTAGACGGATTGGCCGCTCGCGCGCGCACCAAAGCACCGAGGCCGGCTCCGGAGTGGTTCCGGAGCCGGCCTCGGCGTCATCGTCGGTGCGTCGCGGGAGCGCTAGATGTGCAGCGCGTGGCCCAGGCTGGCCAGCGCGGCCTCGGCGACGGCTTCGGAGAGGGTGGGGTGCGGGTGCATGGCCCGGTCCATCTCCTCCATCGTGGTCTCTAGGTGGCGGCCCACCACGAACTCGGCGATCAGCTCCGTGGCGTGCGGCCCCACGATGTGGGCGCCCACCACCTCGCTGTACTTCTTGTCGCGGATCACCTTCACGAATCCGTCCGTGTCGCCCGCGGTGAGGGCGCGGCCGTTGGCGGTCCAGGGGAAGGTGCCCACCTCGATGTCCAGCCCCTTCTCCCGCGCCTGCTCCTCCGTCAGGCCGACCGACGCGACCTCGGGGTGGCAGTAGGTGCAGTTGGGGATGTTGGCGTAGTCGATGCCGGCGTGCGGGTCGCCGTGGATGGCCTCCACGCACGCCACGCCCTCGTGGCTCCCCTTGTGCGCCAGCAGCGGCGGGCCGGCCACGTCGCCGATGGCGTAGACGCCCTCGACGTTGGTGCGCATCTGCCGGTCGACGGCGATGAAGCCGCGGTCCGTCATCTTTACGCCCGCCGCCTCCAGCCCGATGTCCTCCACCAGCGGCGCGCGGCCGATGGCGCTCAGCACCCGCTCGGCCTCCACCGTCTGCGTCTTGCCCTTGGCGTCGGTGATGGTGAGGGTGACGCCGCCCTTGCCGATCTCCGCCTTTTCCAGCTTCACGCCGGTCAGGACGTTCATCCCCCGCTTGCGGTAGCTCTTCTCCACCACGGCGCTGCAGTCGCGGTCCTCCAGCGGCAGCACGCGGTCCGCCATCTCGATGATCGTGACCTGCGTGCCGAAGGCGGCGTACACGTCCGCGAACTCGCAGCCGATGGCGCCGGCGCCGATGATCGCCAGCGTCTTCGGCGCCTCCTTCGACATCATCGCGTCCGTCGAGTCCCAGACGCGGTCGTGGTCGATCTTGAGGAACGGCAGGTCGCGCGGGCGCGAGCCGGTGGCGATGATGATGTGCTTTGCGCTCACCGTCTGCGCCTTGCCGTCCTTCGCCACCTCCACCTGTCCCTTGCCGGCCAGGCGGCCACGTCCAGCGATGTGGGTGACCTTGTTCTTCTTGAACAGAAAGCCGATCCCCTTCACCAGCCGCTCGCTCACCTGGCGCGAGCGCTTGACGGCCTGCGCCATGTCGGTCTTGATCTCGCCCACCGTCACGCCGAACTCCTTGGCGTGGCCCAGGTGGGTGATCATGGCCGCGCTTTCCAGCAGCGCCTTGGTGGGAATGCAGCCGATGTTCAGGCACACCCCGCCCAGGTTGCCCTCCTCGACGCACGCCGTCTTGTATCCGAGCTGCGCGGCCTTGATGGCGGCCACGTAGCCGCCGGGCCCGGCGCCGATCACCACGATGTCGAAGCTGTTGTCCGCCAACGCTCACCTCAGCAGATGCGAGTTTGCTGCGCTTGATCCCGCGCCGGGCGGATGCACTGAACGTGCGCGGCCGGGCGGCGGGCGGAGCAAACTACGCGGGGCGGGGCGGGGGAGCAACGCCTCACCCCGCGCGAGCGCCGCAGTTCGGCGTCCACGGCACGCGGTCGTGCAGGCGGACGGTTCGCCGGATCGCGCATCGGGTGATCGTTACGGCTGGCTGCGGCGCGCCCCGGCAAGCATCGAGTGCCTCCGAAAAAATTCTCATGGCATCCTGCCGCGCCTCCATCCCTCACCCGTTCCCGCGGCTTCGCCAGAAGTGTGTCGCGATCCCTGACATCTCGATATACCGACACTTGCGGCTGCGCTCGACGATCTCCAGTCCGCTCCGGCTTCTTCTTTTCGAGGCGGATGACCGCGCCTGGAACGCGCACAGCCCCGCAAAACACGCGGGGCTGTGAGGGTGGGTCCCGGTTGCGGACGCTCTGGTGCCTGGGACGCCGCACACACCCGGACCGCCGAGTCCGCGCAGGCGGACTTTGCGCCTATCCAGCGGCGAATTCATTCGCTCCGGGGCGGACTCGCCGTTACCCTGCCAGACTCGCCATCCGCAACCTTCCGTGCGTGCGAGGCATCCCGTCCCCGATCCGACGCCTACTCCTTCTCCTTCTTCGGAAACATCGTCTGGATCTGCTGGATCACGGGGAGGTCGCCGATCATCCCGGGATTCACCACGCGGATCACGGCCCAGATGATCAGCGGGCCCAGCACGGGAAGCAGCCCCACCACCAGCGGCCCCAGCAGCGTAGCAAGGGGCCCGGTGTCGAGTTGAGCCAGCGCGACGAACGCACCGATCACCGCGATCGGCGTCAGCAGCTCCGCGGCCCGGCGCAGGCGCGACGGCAGGGCTGCCGGGGGCTCGGCGCACTCCAGCCCGTCCCAGTCGCCCACCGTGGTGCGGACCAGGTCCTGCGAGATGCGCTGGATGAAGTGCTCGCGCGTGTCAGGCTTGGGCACCAGCACCCAGCGCTTGAGTCCGCGAAGCGCGGCCGCCTGCCCGGCGGCCTTTTCGCGCAGCCAGCGGTCCGTCTCCACGTCATGACCGCGCAGGCGGTAAGGGAGGTTGCGCTCCAGGCAGCGCGCCGCCAGTTCCAGCGAGCGCAGCACGCGGTTCCGGCCGCGCAACTGCCCCCACTCCGCGGGCGACTTCTCCACCGTCTCCAGGATGCGCAGCAATTCGTCCGCCACCACGGCGTCCGGATGGCGGGCGCCCGCGTGGCGGTCCCACCACCGCTCCGTGATGTGCATCCCCCACCACAGCGCCGCGGCCCCCAGCACCACCAGCCCCAGCCCGTACCCCAGCATCAGGCCCAGCGACCGCAGCGCGCCGGCCGTGAAGTTCTGCCCGTCCACCGCGATGGCGGCAAAGAAGTAGCCCAGGTAGAACACGGCGGCCAGCGTCCACCTGAGTCCGCGCTGCCCGCGTCGCGGCTCTCCACCCCAGCGCTTGCGGGCCCGCCGCTCCAGCAGTGTCAGCGTGCCGGCGCCCGCCAGCAGCGCCGCGATCGGCAGCACGTACGGCTGATTCGCCACCTGCTCCTCCGGCATCAGCCGCCGCACAAAGAAGGGGATGCACAGCGCATAGTACAGCGCCAGCGCGACGACGCTGATGCGCAGCAGCGCCGTCATCGCGTCGCGCTTGCGGACCACGATGCCCGCCAGCTGGCACTGCAGGCGCCGCATCCCCACCAGCACCTGCGCGCGCCGCTCCGCGTCCAGCCCCTGCAGCGCCTTGAGGTCGCGCAGCGCCTTGAGCCGCACGTCCACGTGCGCGCCCACCCGGCGCTGAAAGCCCAGGCGGTAGCGGTCCAGCAGCGAGGGTGCCTCGGCATCCGGCGGCGGCGCGGTGACCTTGGACACGTGCAGGGGCGGGAGATCGATGACGGTGGACATAAGCACTCCCATGTAGACCGGCTTGATACCGCATACGGGAGCAGTACAGCAATCGCCGCGCCTTTTGGGGCCAAGATGCAAGTGGCTGATATCAAAAGAGTTGTGGATAGATGCCCGTTCGAGCGGTTCCAGAGGTGCGGCGCGGCGGCCCCACTTTTCGGGACATAATCGCCGCGATCCTCGTGCAATCCGTAAGAGCCGTTTCCCGCAGAGGCCGCAGCGGAAAGGGAGGGGCGCAGAGGCTGATACCGAATCCGCAAAAACAAACACCTTCAGTCTTTAGCGGATCTGAGGAGAGGACGAACTCCAGGTTGCGGTCAGTCGTCGTCCGATCCGCGGCAGCGGAAGCCGTTCTCGATGCGGATCTCCAGTTCGTTGCGTCCGGACGACTGCGCCAGGTTCAGCACGTTGCTGCCGCTGCGGAAGATGGCCGCGGGATCCAGCAGCACGTCCACGTTACGGCTCTCTCCCCCGCCCACCACCAGGCGCGGGTTTAGCTCCGTCTCGATCTCGATCTCCGCCTCGACAAAGGCGCGAAAGCTCTGCGGCGCCCCACCCGTGGGCGTAAAGGTGCCCACCACCAGCAGGCTGGCGTCGCGCGGCCAGTCGGGGAACTGCGCCAGGATCTGCGCGCGAAGCTGCTCGATGCGGGCGCGCTCGGCCGCGTTCTCCTCGTCGTCGTCCAGGTCCTCCACCTCGAACTCCACCTCCTTGTACGTCCCCGCCGGCACGTTGCCGCTGCCCACCGGCACCGAGCCGCCGGTCAGGGGGAGGTCGATGAACATCGGCCCCGCGTCGAAGTCCTCGCAGTCGTCCGCCGCGCCGGCGGATTCGCTGCAGCGGTTCACGTCGTCATCCCCCTCCAGCTCGAACTCGGCCACCACCATGCGCAGGTCGTCGATGCGCAGCGTGCCGTTGGCGCCCGTGACCGTCAGCCCGTCCGTCCCGCCGGTCTGAAAGAGCGCGCCGGAGGCCGGCGCCTGCCCGCCCGCCACGCCGAAGCGCAGCTGCACGTTCCCCGCGCTTCCGCCCGCGGCGGGGTTGTCCGAGCAGGCTGCAAGGGCCAGCAGCGCGGCGGCGGTGAGGGTTCGGTTGATCCACATCGTAAGGGTCTCCATCCCGGGTGTGTGTCTGGATATGCGGCGTCGGAAACATCCGGCGCACTCCCGGGGTTGGATAAGGCACGGGCGGTGCCGGGTGCCGTCCGCATCATCCGTGTACGCCGCTCCCCCGCGCCCCGCCTGGGATTTCGCCGACGCCGAACGCCAGTCTGGCGTCCGCGAGCGGGGAGGTGTTATTGTCTCGAATCGCTACACTCGCGCGTTATCTGTCGTGCGGACCATCGTTCTGAGGTCCGTTGCCCGTTCCCCGCAGCCTCCACGTCCGATTGAGCATCCTCGCCGTGGTTGCACGCAGCGACTCCTTCTCCTCCCTGTGGCCCGAGCTGGCCGCGGGGGTGGGCGCGCAGGCCGTCGTGGCGGAATCCGCCGGCGAGCTGGGGCCCGCGGGGGACGCCGTCGCCGTGGTGCTTTCCGTCGCGGGGGTGGAGGAAGAGGCGGAGCCGGTGCTGCGCGAGATGGCGGCGGCGGGAGCTCCCGCACCCCTGGTCGTCGGCGCGCGGGCGGACCACCGGCTGGCGGTGGCGATCGTCCGCGCGGGTGCCGCGGACTACTTCGCGCTTCCGGGCGACGTGCAGGCGCTGCGCGACGAGGTGGCCGAGCGGGCGCGGCGGCGCGAGGCGCAGGCGGCGGGGGGGCGGCTGGCGGCGGCGGAGCGGCAGGCGTTCGACTTCAGCCGCATCATCGGCCGCAGCCCGCAGCTGCGCGGGGCGCTGGACCGGGCGGCCCGCATCATCCCCCACGGCAAGGCCACCGTCCTGGTGACGGGAGAGACGGGGACGGGCAAGGAGCTGATGGCGCAGGCCATCCACTACAACGGCCCCCGCGCCGCCGCGCCGTTCGTGGACCTGAACTGCAACGCCATCCCCGCCAACCTCATCGAGACGGAGCTGTTCGGCCACGAAAAGGGCGCCTTCACCGACGCGCGCACGGCCAAGCCCGGGCTGTTCGAGGCGGCGGACGGGGGCACCCTCTTTCTGGACGAGATCGGCGACCTGCCGCTCACGCTGCAGGGCAAGATCCTGCGCGCGCTGGAGGAAAAGGAGGTCCGCCGCGTGGGCGCCATGCGCGCGCGGGCGGTGGACGTGCGCATCATCGCCGCCACGCACGTGGACCTGCAGGGCGCGGTGGCCAAAGGGGAGTTCCGCGAAGACCTCTACTACCGCCTGAGCGTCATCCCCATCCACCTCCCTCCCCTGCGCGCGCGGGGGGACGACGTGATCCTGCTGGCGGAGCACTTCCTCCGCACCCTGGCGTCGCAGTACGGGCTGGACGTGCCGCAGGTGACGCCGGAGCTGCGGCGGGCGCTGCTGGCGCACCCCTGGCCGGGAAACGTGCGCGAGCTGCGCAACGGGCTGGAGCGCGCGCTGCTGCTGGGGGACGGCGGCATCAGCGCCGACGACCTGTTCCATGGCGGCGCGCCCTCCGCCCAGCCCCGCGACGGGGGCGACGGCGCGCTTCCGTTCCCCGCCACGCTGGACGAGATCGAGCGGGCGGCGGCGTTCGCCATGCTGGACCGGGTGGATGGAAACAAGAGCGCGGCGGCCGACGCGCTGGGGATCAGCCGGTCGCGGCTGTACCGCCTGCTGGAGGGAACGGATGACCCGGAATGAGACACCCGTCCCGGCGGGGGACACCCGTTCTCCGCAGAAGTCCAGCAACTACGCGGGTTTTCGCCCGGCGCGGGGGTTGCCCCACCGTGCCGCGGAACGGCGATCCGCATCCCTCCGTTGAAGTGAATCCCATGCACATCAAGCGACTTTTCCGGTTTGCGCTCCTTGCCCTGCTCCCCGTCGTGGGGGCCGGGTGCGAGGAACCGTCCGGCGGCGGCAGGCTGGTGCCGGGCGAGGACCTGGTGTTCCTGCGCCCCGCTCCCGACGCGCCGCCGCTGGCCTTTCAGCAGGTCTCGTTCGTGGCCGTGGCGGGGGAGGATCACGAGGTCCGCATCGACTACGAGAACGGCGACGAGTGCCTGCGCTTTCGCCTGGACGACGACGCGCTCACCCGCCGGCCCAACGGCACGCGGATGAACGACGGCGACACCATCACCATCACCATTCGCGTCGTCGACAACGGATACTTCAACTTCGAGTTCCAGCCGGCCGGGCTGCGGTTCGCGGAGCCGGCGGAGCTGCGGGTGAACTACCAGTTCGCGCACCCCGACTTCAACGGGGACGGCGAGGTGGACGACGACGACGCTGACTTCGACTTCGGCTGGTGGCGGCAGGAGATGCCGGGCCAGCCCTGGCAGAAGATGGCCAGCGCGCGGGTGCACGACAGTACCGAGGTGCGCGCCGACATCCACGGGTTCACCCGCTACGCCCTGGCGGGCGGCACCTGAAGGCCGCGGCGCGCGACGCTGGAACCGTGAACTCTCCCTTCCCTCCCGGTCCGCTCACGCTGGAGGACGCCCGCGGCCTGCGCGCCGCGGGCGACTGGCGTGCGCTCGCCGCCCGCGGCGCCGCGCTTTCCGAAGCGCAGCTGCAGGCGGAGCCGGAGATCGCCTACGCCTACGCGGCCGCGTGCCGGCAGCTGGGCGACACCGCCCGCGCGCTGCAGGTGGCCGGCTGGGCCGAGGCCGAGGCGCGCCGCCGCGGTGACCGCCGCCGCGCCGCCGAGGCGGTGAACCTGCTGGGGAACGCGCTCTTCGAAGAAGGGCGGCTGGACGAGGCCGAGGCCCGCTTTGGCGAGCTGCTGGCGTACGCGGCCGAGTGGGGCGACGAGGAGTTCGCCGCCCGCGCCAGCAACAACCTGGGGATCCTCTCCAACGTCCGCGGGCGGCGGGACCGGGCGCTGGCCTCGTACCAGCGCGCCCTGGCGTCGTACCAGCGGCTGGGCAACGTGCTGGGGCTGGCACAGACGCACCACAACCTGGGTGTATCGTACCGCGGCCTGGGGGTCGGCCGCGAGGCCGACGGGCACTTTCGCCGCGCGGTGGACCTGGCCAGCGCCGAGGGCG
>DASQBH010001069.1:0-5076 GCA_035635315.1 Longimicrobium sp. | reverse complement strand
GGGAGTGGCGCGCGCGGGGGGGAAGCGCCAACGCCATGCAGGCGCTGTTCGGCTCCCGCTCCGCCAGCGACGCGCTGCGGGGGGAGATGGCGGAGCGTCTGCAGCGGTTCGTATCCGACGCCGCCCTCCCCTTCCCCGCCGGGGCGGCGGAGGGCGCGGCGGCGTACCTGTTCGACGAGCTGGCGGGGGATCACGACGGACTGGTGGTCTCGCACGCCGCGCGCGAGCTGGCCGAAGCGCTCGTCGTGCGGCTGAAGGACGCCGGGCACGCGGCCGCGTTCGACCGCACGCTGGAGCAGCTGCGGGAGCGTCCCGCCGCGCGCTACGTGCACGTGGTGCACTGGCTGGAGGCGCTGTGCACGGACGCCGCGCTGGCGCCGCTGGTCCGCTTCATCCCCGAAGCCGCGGCGCTGATCCTCACCCGCGACGGCATCGCCCGCCGGGCGAACGACGCGCCGCTGCTGGACACGGTGGAGGGGCTGCTGGGCGAGCACCCGCGCATCGCCGGGGGGCGGCTGACGGTGGCGGTGGACGACTTCCTGGCCCGGCTGCGGGCGCACCGCGACGCGTTCCTGCCGGGGTACCGCCGCTACCAGGCGGTGCGCCACGAGATCGCCGTGCGAGAGAAGGCGGCGCTGCGGCTGGAGGAGCTCAAGGCGCGGCCGCTGACCTCGTTCGTCCGCAACCGGCTCATCAACGACACCTACCTGCCCATCATCGGCGACAACCTGGCCAAGCAGATCGGCACGGTGGGCGAGGGCAAGCGCAGCGACCTGATGGGGCTGCTGATGATGATCTCGCCCCCGGGGTACGGAAAGACCACGCTGATGGAGTACGTGGCGCACCGGCTGGGGCTGGTCTTCATGAAGATCAACGGCCCCGCGCTGGGCCACGAGGTGCGCTCGCTGGACCCCGTGCAGGCGCCCGACGCCACGTCGAGGCAGGAACTGGAGAAGCTGAACCTGGCGCTGGAGATGGGGAACAACGTGATGCTGTACGTGGACGACATCCAGCACACGCACCCCGAGTTCCTGCAGAAGTTCATCTCCCTGTGCGACGGCACGCGGCGCATCGAGGGCGTGTGGCGGGGGCGGACGAAGACCTATGACATGCGCGGCAAGAAGTTCTGCGTGGTCATGGCGGGCAACCCGTACACGGAGTCCGGCGAGGTCTTCAAGATCCCCGACATGCTGGCCAACCGCGCCGACATCTACAACCTGGGCGACGTGCTGGGGGGGATGGAGGACGCGTTCACGCTGAGCTACGTGGAGAACGCACTGACCTCCAGCCCCGTGCTGGCGCCCTTGGCCACGCGCGAGCTGGCGGACCTGTACCTGTTCGCCGATCGCGCGAAGGGGATGGACGTCTCCACCAACGGGCTGGCGCACGCCTACAGCGCGGCCGAGATCAACGAGATCGTGGCGACGCTGCAGCGCATCATGCAGGTGCGCGACGTGGTCTACCGCGTGAACCAGCAGTACATCGCCAGTGCGGCGCAGGCCGACCGGTACCGCACGGAGCCCGCGTTCCGGCTGCAGGGCAGCTACCGCAACATGAACAAGCTGGCGGAGAAGATCTCGCCGGTGATGAACGACGCCGAGCTGCAGCAGCTGATCAGCGACCACTACCTGGGCGAGGCGCAGCTGCTGACCACGGGCGCGGAGGAGAACCTGCTCAAGCTCAAGGAGTTGCGCGGCATCCTCACGCCCGACGAAGCGGCCCGCTGGGAGCAGATCAAGCGCGACTTCCTGCGCAACAAGGCGATGGGCGGGGACGATGCCGACGTGGGCGGGCGCATGGTGGCGCAGCTGGCGGACATCGCCGGCGGGTTGCAGGCGCTGGGCGCGGCGGCATCCGCCCCGCCTCCCGAGCCGCCACCCGCGCCGGAGCCCGTTGTGCGGCTGCCGGACGACCTGCCGGAGGTGATGCGCGCGGCGGTGGCGCCGCTGATCGAGGCGATCCGCGCCAGCCACGAGGCCATGCGCGCCAGCCACGCGCAGCAGAGCCAGGCCACCGACGCCGTGCTGCGGGTGATCTCCGCGGTCCGCGTGGAGCCCGCCACGGTCGCGGTGCCGGTCCCCGTCCTCGCCGCCGCCGCCGGCCAGGCGGTCTCCGCCGACGCCGGGGAGCCGGTCGCCGTGGTCGCCGGAGAGGCGGTCGGCGTGGCCGGGGAGCCGGTCGGCGTGGCCGGGGCGTCAGTCGCGGTCGCGGCCACCACGGGGGCAGCCGCGGTCGCCGCGGAGCCGGGGGTTGAGCCGGCGTCGGCGGAGGAGCCGCGGGTGGAGGATCCCCTGCAGAACCTTCCCATCATCGGCGGAGCCGGAAAGCCGCTGCGCGTGTGGCCCCCGAGCCGCTGAAGCGCATCGCCATCGAATTATATGAAAGAGCCCGGCCAGGGAGCGATTCCCCGGCCGGGCTCTTTGCTTTTCGCGGAAGGTGGCGGAACGCACACGGAGGGCGCAGCATCGCCGGCCTGCTTCTACTCCCGGGAGGTCTCCGGAACCGCTGGAGGACGGGCTGGCGATACTTCGGCCGCACCCCAGGACGCGTCATCCGTTTCGCCGCAGTGTCGCGCGAATCGGGTCCGGGCTTCCGCCTCCGCCCAACGAATCCGGTCCCCAGAGAACCCGACACGGAGCAGCTCGGAGCGAACCCATTCGCGCCTGCGCACCATCATTCGTTCGCGATACAACGAAGGCCCCTCACCGGCGAACTGGTCGATGTAGTACGTGACACGGGTCTGCCCCGGCGCCGCCGTCGTGTCCAGCTTCGCGAGCATCTGGTCCGCCAACTCGTAGGGGCCCTCTGCCCCACGGGTTGCTCCTTCAGGGCTTGCGAGTGGAAAGCGCAGGCATGCGATCCCCTGGTCCGTGGGTTGGTAATCCTTCTGGTCCGGATCCTCGTCCGCTTCTTTGGTCAGCAGCTGGTAGGCTCCACGCACAGCGTCCACGTACCGCATTCCGTGCACCGTCTCACTGCTCGCGCCGTTGTACGCGCGTATGATCCGCTCAAGAACTTTCTCCGTCGTGCCGGACCCGGCGAACCTTTGCGCCAGCGCATCCACGTACAGTTCGGCCAGCCGGGCGGAGTGGCAGGTGTTCGTCAGCAGGGCGAGGAGCTCATGATCCGGCAGGGGGTCGCCGCCAAGCTCCGGCGCCAGCAGGGCCCGGGCAACGGACGGACGCAGCTGGGAGAGCCCGTAGGAGTACTCGGGCAGCCTTCCGCGGAGCCGCAACGTACTCCGCGCCAGCCACCCCTCTACCCGGCGCTGAAAGGAGGAGCGGTTGTACTTCTCCGCGGCAATGAGCGCCGTGGTAAGCGCTTCGGTACGGATAGGGGGCTGATAGGCCGCGGTGACCTCGACCGTCCCTCCCCCCACGCAGCGAAGGTCCGCGTGCCTGATCGGCAGCAGGTGAAGACCCACGTCCCAGCGGGCCTCCAGGGGCTCGGCGGAATCCACCTCATCGTCGCCGGCCGGCTCGTCTTCGCCCTCCGGTTCCTCTTCGCCGGCCACCGTATCCACGGGTGAGTCCGTGCCCGGTGCGCCGGCCGGCGCCAGATCCGCAGCATTGCCCTGCGCCGCCTGCTCCGTGTCCGGCGCTTCGCGTGCCTCCTGCGCTTCCGCCTCCTCCGCCGCGGCTGCTTCCAGCGCCAGTCGCTTCCGGCGCGCTTCGACCGTGTCTCGCTCGGCTTCGGTTACGAAGTCCGCTTCCGCGTATCCGGCGGAAAGCAGGATGGCATAGCCCAGCCGTTCGCCCAGGCTCAGGTGCCCCGGCTCCACCCGCGTGCCGAACTCGTCGTACTTCGGCAACTCGGTGTTGTACGGCTCAAAGAGACACAAGGCCAGGAAAAGCCCGCCGCACAGCGCGAGCGGCCTGGCCTCGGCCGCCGCCCCCTTACGAAGATGCGCCCAGTACCGACGCAAAGTACGTCGCGATCGCACTTGTCAGTAATCCCATGAAAGAGGTTCGCACAGCTTCAAGCCACGCGAGGCGTTGGGGAACGTGTCGAGTAGCGGTTTGAGGAAGACGAGATCTCATTGCCAGGCGAGCCAGGTTGATGCCTACTCCCGCGAAGTAGGCATACGAGACAGCGTACAGGAAGTAGATGCAGAGAAACGGGAACCGCAGCCGCTGCAGGTCGGGCTGCATGAGCACGTCCCAGTAGGTGATGAACGGCCACGCCATCAGAAGGGCCGAGAAAAACCCTGCGGCTCGCGCCGTAACGTCTGACTGAGCCGCGAGATAGCGGTAGACGACACGGTATCCCCCGTCCGTCTCGCGGCTGAGCGTCATCCAGCGGTGAGGCAGGTAGAACAGCAGGAATCCAATTACGGCGGGGATCAGCAGCTTGAGCGTGAGCGACTCCCACCGATATAAATCGCGGCTGCTATACAGGAATGCCGAGAACGAGAAGTACAGCTTGTACGGCGTCAGGTAACTGGCGGCCTTGGTCAGGAAGACGATGCCGAATACGCCCCCAGCAAACGCAGCAGGGTTTATGCTCGTGCGAACACGTTTCATGACTGGCCTGGCGAAGGAGGGAGCAATCGTCGGTGGCGCGACAGGAACAGGACGGCCGCATTGTGAATGGCCCGTTCCGCCGGGAAAGTAGATGGGCAGAGGAACCACCATTCCCCAGGATAGGGATGGGGGCCATTCCGAATCAAGAGAATTCGCTTACGCCCGCGCCGGAGCCGGTTGTGCGGCTGCCGGACGACCTGCCGGAGGTGATACGCGCGGTGGTGACGCCGCTGATCGAGGCGATCCGCGCCAGCCACGAGGCCATGCGCGCCAGCCACGCGCAGCAGAGCCAGGCCACCGACGCCGTGCTGCGCGTGATCTCCGCGGTCCGCGTGGAGCCCGCCACGGTCGCGGTGCCGGTCCCCGTCCTCGCCGCCGCCGGCCAGGCGGTCTCTGCCGATACCGCGGAGCCGGTCCCCGCGGCTGTCGGGGAGCCGGTCGCCGTCGCCGTGGAGCCGGCCGCCGTCGCCGGGGAATCCGTCGCGGCCGCGGCTACGCAGGCAGCCGGGGTCGCCGCGGAGCCGGGGGTTGAGCCGGCGTCGGGGGAGGAGCC
>DASQBH010001068.1:0-2789 GCA_035635315.1 Longimicrobium sp. | reverse complement strand
CACCCCGTACGCACGGGAGAGGACGACGTCGCCCGCCCGCATCACCGTCAGCACGCACCCCGGCGACCCCGGCGCGCTGTAGACGGAGAAGATCGAATCGATGCGCTCGACCGGCGGAGCGACGCCGCCCGCCGGCTGTGTCGAAGCGCCTGGAGCGCATCCAGCGAGCACCGCAGCGGCCACCCCGATCCTGCAGGCAGAACGAAAGCGCGGCATCCATCCCCCGCAGTGCAGCACGTGATCCCCGAGAAATCCGGCTCCGCCCTGGGCAATCGACGCGCCACCCTGTCCGGATCTCCGCCCCCCGGCACGGAATCCCGCGGCACCGGCACGAGAAAACTCCGTTCCCTCCATTGTCTCCGTGTGAGGTCCGTCTTTTCAGAAGTCCGGATCAACAAAAAAGCGGAGGACGCGGAGCAAACCTCCCGCGTCCTCCGCATGCGCTCTACCGTTCGGAAGATGTTGCTCAACCCGAAATCGTAACGCGATTTCCTGAGGGAGCGCCGCACGAACCCTGAACCTTCACAATCATCTGCGCGCGACCGAAGGATCTCCTCTCGGTGGCTTCGAGGCTGGATTCACACCGTCGATCCAGCCCCGCGGTTCTGCCGGCGAGATCCTTCGGTCGGCGCCAAAGCCTGTCGTACAAACAGGTTGCGGAGCGGCGCCTCCCTCAGGAAACCAGATTTGGCAGGTTTGGCAACACCCTCGCAGGAGCCCCGGATCAGCCTCCCACCTGCGACAGGGCGCGCAGGCCTCCGGAGCCGGTGTCGCTGCCCTGCACCAGCCAGTGGCGCTCGGGCTTGACGGCCAGCGTGTGGCGGATGAGCGGCTCCAGCGGCTCGCCGCGGCGCAGCGGGTCGCGCAGGTTGGTCTGCAGGTGGCCGAACAGGCAGGGGCGCAGCTGCCCGTCCGCCGTCAGCCGCATGCGGTTGCAGCGCTCGCAGTAGTTGTGGCTCATGGGCGTGATCACGCCCACCGTTCCCGCCGCGTCCGGGAACGAGAAGTAGCGCGCCGGCCCGTTCCCCGCCGGCCCGCGCACCGGCTGCAGGTCGCCCGTCCGGGCGATGCGCGCCAGCATCTCGTCCGACGACACGAACTCGTCGGCGCTGACGCCCAGGTTGTCGCCCGTGGGCATGACCTCGATAAAGCGCACGTGCCACGGCCGCTCGCGCGTGATGGCCGCGAAATCGGCCACCTCGTCGTCGTTGCGGCCGCGCATCACCACGCAGTTCACCTTGATGGGGCCGAACCCGGCGCGCTCCGCCGCCGCCAGCCCGCGAAAGATCGCCTCCGCGCTCCCCGCGCGCCGCGAGATGGCGTCGATGCGCTCCGGACGCAGCGAGTCCAGCGACACGTTCACCCGGTCCACGCCGGCGTCGCGCAGCTCGTCCGCGTGCTCCTCCAGCAGCACCGCGTTGGTCGACAGCGCCAGGTCCTCGATCTGCGGCACCGCGCGGATCATCCGCACCAGCGCCGGCAGGTCGCGGCGCACCAGCGGCTCCCCGCCCGTGATGCGGATCTTTCGCAGCCCCACCCCCGCCATCACCCGCACCACCTCCGCGATCTCCTCGTAGGAGAGGATCTCCTCGCGGCGCAGCCAGGGCAGCCCTTCTTCGGGCATGCAGTAGACGCAGCGCAGGTTGCACTTGTCGGTGACGGAGATGCGCAGGTACTCGATGCGCCGCCCGAACCCGTCGGCCATGGGTCCGGATTCCGGCACGGGACGCGCCGGCGCCACGGGAATGCCGCCCAGCTGCACCAGCCCGCTCATCGCGCCGCCTCCGCCACGGGCGCAAAGCCCGGGACCCACTCCGTGTCTCCGTCCACGTATCCCTCGCGCTTCCACACCGGCACGCGCTGCTTGAGCTGCTCGATCACGTAGCGCGACGCCTCGTACGCCTCTCCCCGGTGCGGCGAGGCCACGGCGATGGCCACGCTGGCCTCGCCGATCTCCAGCCGCCCCACCCGGTGCACCACGTGGATGGCCCCCGTGCCGAACCGCTCCCGCGCCTCGTCGGCAATGCGCATCATCTCGCGCTCGGCCATGGGTGCGTAGGCGCTGTACTCCAGCTGGCTCACCGCGCGCCCGTCGTTCTGCTCGCGCACCACGCCCCAGAACAGCAGCGCCGCGCCGTCCGCGGGGGAGAGCGCGCCGCCCAGCATCCGCGCGGGATCGATGGGGTCCGACGTCACCAGCGCCAGGTTGCCGTCCATGGTCAGCCGCCCGCCACGGGGGGGATGAACGCCACCTCGTCGCCGTCCGCCAGCTCCGTCGCCAGGGGCGCGTAGTCCATGTTCACCGCCACCACGGGCTTCTCCGGCAGCCGCGCCAGCCCGCCGCCCCGCGCGCGCAGGCTCCCCACCAGGTCCGCCACGCGGGCGCCGGAAGGCAGCTCCACCGCCAGCTCGTCGTGGCCGGCCATGTCGCGGTAGGTGGCGAAGAACAGGGAGCGGATGATCATGACGAAGTGCGAGAGTGCGAGAGTGCGAGAGTGCGAAAGTGCGAAAGTCGAATCCGCCGGCGCTGGTTCCCGGTCGCCGTTCCAGGGTTGCGGACACCCAAGTGCCCGGGGACGCCACACTCCGAGGTCGCCGGGGGGCCCGACGAGCGAATGAACACCGAGTCCGCCCCAGAGCGAATGAATTCGCCGCTGGAAAAACGCGAAGTCCGCCTTCGCGGACTGTGGCCGCGAGTATCTCACGCTGCGACGGGCGATCTCACGCACCGCCTGCCCCTCGTTGCGGACGCGCAGGTGCGTGGATCGCCGCACACGGTCGGGCCGCCG
>DASQBH010001067.1:0-2146 GCA_035635315.1 Longimicrobium sp. | reverse complement strand
GAGACCATCTACGTCACCCTGGCGGAGCCGATCGACAACCCGCGGGACCTGTGGGTGGATGATTATGCAGGCGAGCCCTTCGTCCGGGTGATGGACGGCCGCATGCCGGCGCTGGCGGACGTCGTGGGCTCCAACCGGGTGGCGATCGGCGTGGTCCCCGTGCAGAACGTGTCGGCGCCGATGCTGACCATCGTCTCCGTGATCGACAACCTGCTCAAGGGCGCCGCCGGCCAGGCCGTGCAGAACCTGAACCTGATGTTCGGCTGGGGCGAGGCGGAGGGGCTGGCGTGACGGCGCGCGTGGTCAAGGTGGGCGGCAACCGCGCGGAGGACCTGGGCTGGATTCACGAGGTGGCCCAGGCGCTCGCCGCCTCGCCCGCGCCCACGGTCCTGGTGCACGGCGGCGGCAAGGAAGTGAGCGACCTGCAGCGCGCGCTGGGCATAGAGCCGGAGTGGAGCGACGGGCTGCGCGTCACCACGCCGCGGGTGCTGGAGGTGGTGCGGATGGTCCTGAGCGGCTCCGTGAACAAGCGGTGGGTGGCCGCCCTGCTGGACGCCGGCGTGGACGCGCTGGGCGTGAGCGGCGAGGACGGCGGGCTGCTGACGGGCGAGATCTCCCGCGGCGGCGCCATCGGCCGCACGGGCGAGGTCACGCGGGTGCGCACCTCGCTGCTGCGCGGCTGGCTGGCGGCGGGGCTCACGCCGGTGATCAGCCCCCTCACCCGCGGGCCGGACGGCGGCGGGCTGAACGTGAACGCGGACGACGCGGCCGCCTCCATCGCCGCGGCCCTGGGCGCGGCGGAGCTGCTCTTCGTGAGCGACGTGTCGGGGGTCAGGGCGGGCGGGGCGTGGACGGACGCACTGGACGACGCGGCGGTGAACGCGCTGCTGGAGAGCGGCGAGGCCGCCGGCGGAATGCGCCCCAAGCTGCGCGCGGCCATGCGGGCGCGGGCCGAAGGGGTGGGGCGGGTGCGGATCGGTGACGTGGGGATGCTGACGGACGACCGCGCGGGAACGCGCATCGGGAACCTGGAGGAGACGGCCCATGCTGGCAGCTGAAGCGAAGTCCATCGACACGACGCCCCCGGCGGAGACGCCGGCCGATCCCGCCGCGTCCCTGCTGGGCGTCTACAAGCCCGCCGCGCCGCTCTTCGTCCGTGGCGAAGGGTGCGAGCTGATCGCGGACGACGGCCGCCGCTACCTGGACTTCACCAGCGGCATCGCGGTGAACGCGCTGGGCTACGGCGACCCCGACGTGGCGAACGCCATCCGCGGCGCGCTGGACGCGGGCGTCACTCACACCAGCAACCTGTTCCGCACCGCCCCGGCGGCGGAGCTGGCGGCGTGGCTCACGGCCCATTCGTTCGCGGACCGCGTCTTCTTCTGCAACAGCGGCGCGGAGGCCAACGAGGGCGCCATCAAGTTCGCCCGCAAGTGGGCCGGCGCGGAGAAGCGCGACATCGTCGCCTTTCGCGGCGGCTTCCATGGGCGCACGATGGGCGCGCTCGCGACGACGGACCGCCCCGCGTACCAGGAGCCGTTCGCCCCGCTGATGCCGGGCGTGCGCTTCGCCGAGGTGGGCGACGTGGCGGCGCTGGAGGCGCGGCTGTCGTGGGGAACGACGGCGGCCGTCATCATCGAGCCGATCCAGGCCGAAGGCGGCGTGCAGCCCGTCCCCGCGGAGTTCCTGCAGGCCGTCCGCGCGCTCTGCGACCGGGCGGGCGCCCTGCTGATCCTGGACGAGGTGCAGACGGGGCTGGGCCGCACCGGCCAGCTGTGGGCGCACGAGGCCAGCGGCATCCGCCCCGACATCATGACGCTGGCCAAGCCCCTCGCGGGCGGCCTGCCGATGGGCGCGGTGCTGGTGACGGAGGCCGTCGCCTCGGCCATGCAGCCGGGGGACCACGGATCGACGTTCGGCGGCGGGCCGCTGGTCGCCTCGGCGGCGCTGGCGACGTGCCGCAAGATCGAGTCGCTGCTGCCCGAGGTGCGCCGCAAGGGGACGCTGCTGGCGGACCTGCTGGGGGCGCTGGCCCTGCGCAACTCGAAGATCCGTGCCGTGCGCGGCGCGGGGATGCTGTGGGGGGTCCAGGTGGACGGCGCCGCGGGGATCGTGTCCCGCGCGCTGGAGAGCGGGCTGCTGCTGG
>DASQBH010001066.1:0-4319 GCA_035635315.1 Longimicrobium sp. | reverse complement strand
GTACCAGGAGCTGAACGCGCGCGCCAACCGGCTGGCGCACCACCTGGTGCGTCTGGGCGTGGGGCCCGAGGCGCGCGTGGGCGTGCTGCTGGAGCGTGGTCCGGAGCTGATCGTCTCGGTCCTGGCGGTGCTGAAGGCGGGCGGCTGCTACGTGCCGCTGGATCCCGCCTATCCGGCCGAGCGGCTGCGCCTGATGCTGGACGACAGCGGCGTTCGCGTGCTGCTCAGCCGCGGCGACCTGACGGGGGGGGTGGAGACGGGCGGCCTGGAGGTCGTCCACCTCGACGGGGCCGCCGACGCGATCGCGCTGGAGCCGATCGAAGCGCCTCGTGGCGGGGCGACGGCCGAAAACCTGGCGTACATCGTCTACACCAGCGGGAGCACGGGGCGTCCCAAGGGCGTGATGGTGGGCCACCGCCAGGTGGTCCAGCTCGTCGTCGAGACCGACTACGTGCAGCTGCGTCCGGGCGACCGTGTCGCGCAGGCGTCGAACGCCGGCTTCGACGCGCTGACGTTCGAGGTCTGGAGCGCCTTCCTCAATGGGGCCACCCTGGTGGGGATCCCGCAGGACGTGCTCCTCTCTCCCCTGGCTCTGCGTGAGACGCTCCGCGAGGAGCGGATCACCACCTTCTTCCTGACGACCGCGCTGGTGAACCAGCTTTCTCACGAAGAGCCGGACATCTTCGCGCCGGTGCGTGAGGTGCTCTTCGGGGGCCAGGCCGTGGACGCCGACAGCGTGCGGCGGCTGCTGAAGGCGGGCGGGCCCGAGCGGCTGCTGCACATGTACGGGCCCACGGAGACGACCACGTTCTGCCTGTACGAGCAGGTGGAGCACGTCGCGGAGGACGCGCTGACCGTTCCGCTGGGACATGCGACGGGAAACCAGCGGATCTACCTGCTGGATGGTGCCCTGAGCCCGGTTCCGCCGGGAGCGCCGGGCGAGGTGTACGTGGGCGGCGGCGGCGTGTCGCGCGGCTACCTGGACCGGCCCGGGCTGACGGCGGAGCGCTTCGTGCCCGACCCGTTCTCGGGCGAGCCGGGTGCCCGGATGTACCGCACCGGGGACCGGATGCGGTGGCGGGGGGAGAGAAAGCTGGAGTTCGTGGGGCGTCTGGACGAGCAGGTCAAGATCCGCGGGTTCCGCGTGGAGCCGGGTGAGATCGAGGCGCGGCTGCTGGAGCACGCCGGTGTTCGGGGGGCGGTGGTGACGGTGCGCGAGGACGCGCCCGGCGACCGGCGGCTGGTCGCGTACTACCTGGCGGACGAGCCGGTCGCCGTCGACGCGCTGAAGGCGCATCTCTCCGACCGTGTGCCGGGGTACATGGTGCCGGCGGCATACGTGTGGATGGACGCGTATCCGCTCACCCCGAACGGCAAGGTGGACCGCCAGGCGCTCCCCGCCCCGGAAGGGGATGCCTATGCGGCCCACGAGTACGCGGCGCCCGTGAGCGAGACCGAGGAGGCGGTCGCGGCGATCTGGGCGGAGCTGCTGGGCGCGGAGCGCGTCGGGCGGCGCGACCAGTTCTTCGAGCTGGGCGGCCACTCGCTGCTCGCGGTGCGGGTCGTCTCCCGGTTGCGGCAGGTGCTGGGCGTGGAGGCGGAGCTCGGCGACCTCTTCGTCCGGCCGGTGCTGGCGGACTTCGCGCGCGGGCTGGAGACGGCCGCCCGGGCGGAGGGGGCGATCACGCCCGTGAACCGGTCCGCGGCGATCCCGCTCTCGTTCGCCCAGCAGCGGCTGTGGTTCCTGGAGCAGCTGGGGAACCTGGGCAGCACGTACCACATCCCCTCTCGCCTGCGGTTGAAGGGCGAGCTGCACCGGGACGCGCTGGCGGGCGCGCTGGACCGGATCGTCGCCCGCCACGAGGCGCTGCGCACCACCTTCGCGGAGGTGAACGGGGTCCCGGAGCAGCGGATCGCGCCGGCGGAGGCGAGTGGATTCCACCTGCTCCAACACGATCTGAGCGGGGCGGCCGACGCCGGGGCGGAGCTTCAAACGCTGCTGTCCGAGGAGGCGCGTGCGCCATTCGACCTGGAACGCGGGCCGCTCATCCGCGGGCGCCTCATCCGGCTGGCCGCGGACGATCACGTGCTGCTCATTACCATGCACCACATCGTCAGCGACGGCTGGTCGATGGGGGTGCTCTTCGGCGAGCTGTCCGCGCTCTACGCCGCCCACCTCCAGGGCAGGGAGGCGGACCTTCCCGGGCTGCCGGTCCAGTACGCGGACTACGCGGCCTGGCAGCGGGTGTGGATCAGGGGCGAGCTGCTGGAGCGGCAGGCGAGCTACTGGGAGCGGGCGCTCGCGGGTGCCCCCGAGCTGCTGGAGCTGCCCACCGATCGTGCCCGGCCGCAGAAGCAGGACTTCGCCGGCGACTCGGTACACGTGGAGCTGGACGAGGAGCTGACCGCGGCGCTGAAGGCGCTCTCGCAGCGGCACGGCGCGACCCTGTTCATAACGCTGCTCGCCGGCTGGGCGACGGTGCTCGCCCGGCTCTCGGGCCAGGACGACGTCGTCGTCGGCACCCCCTCGGCGAACCGGGGGCGGCGCGAGATCGAGGAGCTGATCGGCTTCTTCGTCAACACGCTGGCGCTGCGCGTGGACCTCTCGGGCGCGTCCACCGTGGCGGAGCTGCTGCGGCAGGTGCGGGCGCGGGCGCTGGAGGCGCAGCGGCACCAGGACGTTCCCTTCGAGGAGGTGGTGGAGCGGATGCGGCCGGCGCGCAGCCTGGCGCACACCCCGGTCTTCCAGGTGGTGTTCGCCTGGCAGAACGCGCCGGGCGAGAGCCTGCATTTCCCGGCGGTGCAATCGGGAGCCGTACCGGGACCCGCGCACCAGACCGCGAAGTTCGACCTTACGCTGACCCTTGCCGAGAGCGGGGATCGAATCGTCGGGGGGCTGAACTACGCCACGGCGCTCTTCGAGCGGGCGACGGTGGAGCGCTGGGTGGGGTACCTGCGGCGGGTGCTGGAGGCGATGGCCGCGGACGAGAACCAGGCCGTGGACCGGCTGCCGCTGCTTCCGGAGACGGAGCGCCGCCTGGTTGTGGAGGAGTGGAACGACACTGATTCCGGGTACCCCCGTGGCGCGTGTGTCCACGCGCTGTTCCGCGCGCAGGCGGCGCGGACGCCGGAGGCCGTCGCGCTCTCCTGGCGCGGCCAGCGGCTGACGTATGCGGAGCTGGAGGCGCGGGCGAACCGGCTGGCCAACGCGCTGCGGCGGCGCGGCGTGGGGCCGGAAGTGCGCGTCGGCATCTGCCTGCCGCGCACGCCGGACCTGGTCGTCGCCATGCTGGGCGTGCTGGGTGCGGGCGGCGCGTACGTGCCGCTGGATCCCGCGTACCCGCGCGAGCGGCTGGGCTACATGCTCCGGGACGCGGGGATCGCGCTGGTCATCACCGGGTCGGCCCTGGCGGAGCGCCTGCCGGAGACCGCGGCCGCTCTGCTCCTGCTCGACCGCGAGCGCGACGCGCTGGCCGTGGAATCCGCCGCCGCGCCGGAGAGCGGCGTGGGTCCCGAGAACCTGTCGCACGTCATCTTCACCTCCGGGTCCACCGGCCGGCCGAAGGGGGTGATGATCCGCCACGCCTCCGTCGTCGTCCTGCTGCACTGGTTGCGGGAGAACGTCAGCGACGAGGAGCGCTCATCGGTGCTCTTCTCCACCTCCATCAACTTCGACGTCTCCATCGCGGAGGTGTTCGGCACGCTGGCCTGGGGCGGAAAGCTGGTGCTGGTGGAGAACGCGCTGGAGCTGGCCACGCTCGGCGAAGACGTCGTCTACGCCAGCATGGTCCCCAGCGCGGCGGCGGAGCTGCTGCGCAGCGGCGGCATCCCGGCGAGCGTGCGGACGCTGAACCTGGGCGGCGAGGCGCTGCCCAACGCGCTGGCGCAGGGGCTGTACGGGCTGGAGACGGTGGAGAAGGTCGGCAACCTCTACGGGCCGACGGAAGACACCACCTACTCCACGTACCATCTCGTTCCGCGCGGCGCGGACCAGGTCTTCGTTGGCCGGCCGGTGGCGAACACGCAGGCGTACGTCCTCGATCGGCATCTCCAGCCCATGCCGGCCGGCGTCGCCGGCGAGCTTTATCTCGCGGGCGACGGGCTGTCGCGCGGATATGCGAACCATCCCGCCATGACGGCGGAGCGCTTCGTTCCCAACCCGTTCGGGCCCGCCGGGTCGCGGATGTACCGGGTGATGGACCGCGTGCGCTGGATTGCAGTGCGAAAGTGCGAAAGTGCGAAAGTGCGAAAGTGGAACGGCACGCAGGCAGCTGAAGCCGAGGACGCCTCGACTCTCGCACTCTCGCACTCTCGCACTT
>DASQBH010001065.1:0-3982 GCA_035635315.1 Longimicrobium sp. | reverse complement strand
GATCGGTGAAGCGGATTGCGTCGGCGGTGGGCGAGGGCGCGAGAGCCGTGCAGTCCATCCACCGCTACCTGCGCGACCGCTAGGGCGCCGCCGTGCGCGGCGCGGACCGTGGCCGGGCGCCCCGGCGCGATTCGCTACGGTCGTCTGCCGGACGAGCAGGAAGCCGGGCCTCGCACTTTCCCGACAGCACCAGCGGTGCGCGCCGTATACCTTGACCGTTGCCCGCGCTCACGGAAGACAAGCGGCCCCGGGCGCTCCCCGGGACATCGTTCGCCTCCCGGCGATGGCGAGCGGGTGGTCCAGCCGCTCGCGCTCCGGCACGTCGCGCGGCCGCCGATCATGCACACGGTCACCCGAGACGAGGTCGACATGCCGGAACGCGAAGCGCCCTCTCACGCCGCTCAGCTCCTCGGTCCCGGAACCCGGGCGCCCCAGTTCGAGCTGCACTCTACGCCCGACCAGACCGTCTCGCTGAGCGAGCTGGGCGGCCGGCCGGTGATTCTCGCCTTCTACCCCGCGGACTGGAGCCCGGTGTGTGGGGACCAGGTGGCGCTCTTCAACCAGGTGCTTCCCCTCTTCCGGGAGCACGACGCCGAGCTGCTGGGGATCTCGGTGGACAGCGCCTGGTGCCACGCCGCCTTCGCGGATGCCCGCAAGCTGCACTTCCCGCTGCTCAGCGACTTCGAGCCCAAGGGTGGGGTCGCGCGCCAGTACGGGGCCTACCGCCAGCGCGACGGATTCTGCGAGCGAGCGCTCTTCCTGCTCGATGGCGAGGGGATCATCCGTTGGAGCTACTGCTCGCCGGTGGGTGTCAACCCGGGCGCCGACGGCGTCCTCGGCGCCCTGGAGTCGCTGGCCGGGGGGCGTAGCGGCGAAGCCGGCGAGGCGACCGCGAGCTGACGGCGCCCGGCGCCCCCCGACCACGACCCGCGGCGCGCTGGGCCCCCACCACCGGAAGAAGCGCGATGGAGACCATTAGACAGGAGCCGGCCACCCTGGGGCTGTTCGTACGGCTGGAGGCAAACCCCGGAAGGGAGGACGACGTCGCGGCCTTCCTCCTCGGGGCGCTGGCGCTCGTGCGCGAGGAGCCGGCGACGACCACCTGGTTCGCCGTCCGCATGGGACCGGCGACCTTCGGAATCTTCGACACGTTCCCGGACGAGGCGGGCCGCCAGGCCCACCTGGAGGGCCGCGTCGCGGCGGGGCTGAAGGCGCGGGCACCCGAGCTCTTCGCGGAAGAGCCGGTCATCGAACGAACCGAGGTCCTGGCCGCGAAGCTTCGGTAGGCTCCGGCGGCAGGCCGCCGGAGCCGCGCCCCGCCCGGCGGGCCGCGCCCGTAGACGCGACTCCACCGGCGTGGGGATCCCGGCTCGCCTCACCGCGGGAGCGGCGCCTGAGAGGGTGTTGCCAAACCTCCCACGCAAACAGTCATCCTGAGGGAGGTGTCGCACCGCAACCTGTTCTCACGACATTGTTTGGCGCCGACCGAAGGACCTTGCCGGCAGAACCGTGGGGCCAGGTTTCTGCGCGCGCCCTTGCCCCTCGTGGGCGGAGAGAAGGTCCTTCGGTCGCGCGCAAGCAATTGTGATGCTTCTCGTTACGCGCGAGCGCTCCCTCAGGATGACATTGCTGGATGCGTGGGCTGAGAGGTTTGGCAACACCCTCTGAGGGTGGGACCGGACAAGTGGGAAGCGATGGGTGTCACTTGCCCGACAGCGTGCATCCCCTCGCCCTGAGAGCTTGCGTCGACGCCCGGAAACCGGCGCGCCGAAAGCACGCTCCCCCTGATTCCGAGGATGGACGGCCGTGAGCAGAACTACACTTACCCCACCCGTCGGCCCGAGCGACCATGCCCGCGGCCCCGCCGACGCCCCGGTCACCCTGGTGGAGTACGGCGACTACGAGTGTCCGCACTGCGGGGCGGCTCATCCGGTAGTGCAGCTGGCCATGCGCCAGCTCGGCAACCAGCTTCGCTTCGTCTACCGTCACTTCCCGCTGGCCGAGATCCATCCGAACGCAGAGCCGGCGGCCGAGGCGGCGGAGGCCGCTGGAGCGCAGGGCCGCTTCTGGGCGATGCACGATGCCCTCTTCGAGCACCAGCATGCCCTCCAGGCCCCGAACCTGGCAGCCCTGGCGATGGCGTTGGATCTCGACGCCGCGCGCCTCGCGCGAGAGCTGCTGGCACACACCCACCTGGATGCCGTGCGCGAGGACTTCCTCAGTGGGGTGCGCAGTGGGGTGAACGGAACGCCGACCTTCTTCATCAACGGAGTGCGCTACGACGGCGACTGGCGCGACCCGGTGGCCTTCATCGGCACGCTCCAGGCAGCGGGGATGGGGCTGGGGGTGCGGTGAGCGGTGACCCACCCGCCACTACCCCTGCTGGAGCCTGGCCCCGATGGCGAGGCGAACGCGGTCGGAGCGGTTCGCTTCGCCGCGGCGTATGTACCTCTGTGCCGCGAGCCTGGCTCCCGGCTTCGGCAGCGAAGCGGCGTTGCATGGGCGCCTCGGCCGTCCTCTGTCCGCAGACCGGGGCGAGGCGGAACGAAAGAGCGGACGGACACGGCGCAGCCGGCCCGGCGCGATTCGGTACGGTCGCCTGCCGGGCAGGCGGGAAGGCCGGGCTCGCACTTTCCCGACAGCACCCGTGGTGCGCGCCGTATACGTTCACCGTTGCCCCCGCGCGTGAGCGTCCGCTCCCGGGAGAGCCAGATCCCCTCCTCGACGGAGTCCCGATGCATTCCGCGGCCGCCCCGATCCGCTTCGCCGGCTCCACCCTGGGCAGGTACCGGCACGTCTGCGCCTTCTTCAACACGCCGCAGGACGAATACCGCACCCTGCTGCCCTTCATCCGCGACGGGCTGGAACGGGGCGAGCGCGCCTTCCACGTCCTCGACCCCGAAAATCGTGCGCCCCACCTGGCCCGCCTGCGCGAGGCCGGGATCGACGTGGACGCGGCGCAGGGGAGCGGACAGCTCGAGGTGCGGGTGCCGCAGGAGACCTACCTGCGCGGCGGGAGCTTCGACAAGAACGCGATGCTGGCGCTGATCCGGGAGGTGCTCGAGGCGGGAGTCGCCGGCGGCTACCCGCTCACCCGGCTGGTGGCGCACGCCGAGTGCGTGCTGCACGATCGGGGCGGGTCCGACGACTGGGTGGAGTACGAGACCCGGCTGAACCACCTGCTGCCGCGCTACGACGACCCGGTGATCTGCACCTACGACCTCCATCGCCTGGACGCCGCGACGGCATTCGACGTGATGCGGACGCACCCCGTGGTCATCGTGGGCGGCGTGCTGCAGGAGAACCCCTTCTTCGTGCCGCCCGACGAGTTCCTCCGCGAGCTGGAGGAGCGGAAGGGGCGCCGGCGGGTGTCGGGCGAGGGCCGGTGATGCGCGTGGCCGAACTCCCCGATTCCGCCGCCGAGACGAAGCGGCTGCGCGCGTGCCTGCGCGACCTGGTGGCCCTCTCCACCACGCCCGTGTGGTGGATCGGCCAACCGCCCGCGGCGATCGCCGAGAGCCTGCGCGACCTGCTGATGAGCATGCTGCGCGCCGACGTGGCGTACGTGCGGACCCGCGACGCCGACAGCGGGGCGTGCCTGGTGGCCGCCGCCGGCGCCGACCCGGCCCGGGTGGAGGCGGCGCTGGAGCGGACGGCCGGGAGCGGAGAGCTCCCGACGCTCCCCGGCGAAGGGGGCGCCGCGATGCGCCTGGCCTCCGTTCCGGTGGGGCTGGACGGCGAGCGGGGCTGGATCGCGGTGGGCGTCGAGCGGTCCGGCTTTCCGGACGAGATCGAGTCGCTCCTCCTGCAGGTGGGGGCCAGCCAGGTGGCCGTCGCCCTGGAGCACGCCGCCCTCCTGGAGCGGCACGAGCGGGTCGAGCGGCTGATGGCGGGGCAGGCGGCGGAGCAGGCCGCCGTGGCCCGGCTGGGGCTGCGCGCGCTCACGGGGCTGGCCCCGGCGCGTCTCCTCCAGGAAGTGGTG
>DASQBH010001064.1:0-2589 GCA_035635315.1 Longimicrobium sp. | reverse complement strand
GAGGCGCAGCTGGCGCAGGCGCCGCGTCCGCCCGAGTGCCTGCTCTCGCCGATGCTCGACGAAAACCAGGCCACGACCTTGCGGGCCGCGCTGGCCGCCTGGCCGGCGGGCAGCTGGAACCTGGAGCCGGTGACCGAGCCGGCGCGCTGGATCATCTACATGGCTGGCCCTGCGCGTGGACCTGTCCGGCGCGCCCACGGTGGCGCAGCTGCTGGAGCGGGTGAAGGAGCGTGCGCTCGAGGCGCAGAATCACCAGGACATCCCCTTCGAGCAGGTGGTGGAGCTGGTGCAGCCCGAGCGCAGCATGTCGTACAGCCCGCTCTTTCAGGCGCTGTTCGCGCTGCAGAACGCGAAGGGCGAGGCGCTGTCGCTTCCCGGGCTGCAGGTGGACGGCGTGGGCGGGTCCACGCAGGTGCAGGCCAAGTTCGACCTCACGGTCGCCCTGCGCGAGGCGGGTGACCGCATCGTGGGGAACGTGACCTACGCCACCGCGCTCTTCGAGCGGGAGACGGTGGAGCGCTGGATCGGCTACCTGCGGCGCGTGCTGGAGGAGATGGTGGCCGACGACTCGCGCGGGGTGGAGCGGCTGGCGCTGATGCCGGAGAGCGAGCGCGCGCTGGTGGTGGAGGTGTGGAACCGCACCGACGAGCCCTTTACCGACCTCGTCCTCATCCACCGCCACTTCGAGGCGCAGGCCGCGCGCGCGCCCGGCGCGACCGCGGTGGAGTTCGGCGACGAGTCGCTCACCTACGCCCAGCTGGACGCGCGGGCCAACCGCCTTGCGCACCGGCTGGTGGAGCTGGGGGTGCGCCCCGAGGGGCGGGTGGCGCTCTGCATGGAGCCGTGCAGCGGGGCGATCGCCGGCCTGCTGGGGGTGATGAAGGCCGGCGCGGCCTACGTCCCCCTGGACCCCGCGGCGCCGGACGAGCGCACCGCGTTCATGCTGGCCGAGTCCGGCGCCCGCATCGTGCTGGCCGACGCGGCGAGCGCCGCGCGCCCCTGGGCCGCGGGATACGACGTGCTCGTCGTGGGCGGTGGTCTGGACGCGGAGCTGGAGCGCCATCCCGCCACGCCGCCCGCGGTGCGGATCGGGCCGCGCCACCTGGCGTACGTCCTCTACACCTCCGGCTCCACCGGGCTGCCCAAGGGGGTGCTGGTGGAGCACGGCGGCGTGTGCAACACCATCGCCACCTTTTCCCGGCTGTACGAGAACGGGCCGGAGTCGCGGGTGCTCCTCTTTGCCCCGCTGCACTTCGACGCTTCGGTGCTCGACGTCTTTACCGCGCTGGCCAACGGCGGCACGCTGGTGGTGGCCCCGCGCGAGGAGACGATCCCCGGCGACGAGCTGACCGCCCTGCTGGCCCGCAAGCGGATCACCCACGCCAAGTTCACCCCCAGCGCGCTGGCGGCCACCCCGTGGGCCCACCTCCCGGAGCTGGAGGTGGTGATCCTGGGCGGGGAGGTCTGCTCGGCCGAGCTGGTGGAGCGCTGGGCGCCCGGCCGCCGCTTCTTCAACGGCTGGGGCCCCACCGAGGTCAGCGTCCGCTCCACCGCCTTCCAGGCCACGGACGGCACCTGCCTGCCGCCGATCGGGCGGCCGCTGGGCAACGTCACGCACTACGTCCTGGACCCCGCGGGACGGCCCGTCCCCATCGGCGTCCCCGGCGAGATCTACGTGGGCGGCGCCGGTGTCACGCGCGGCTACCTGGGGCGGCCGGCGCTCACCGCCGAGCGCTACGTCCCCGACCCGTTCGCGAAGCGCCCCGGCGCGCGGATGTACCGCACCGGCGACAAGGTGCGCTGGCGCGCCGACGGGATGCTGGACTTCGTCGCGCGGATGGACGGGCAGGTGAAGGTGCGCGGCTTCCGCATCGAGCTGGGCGAGATCGAGGCGGTGCTGCGCCGGCACGAGGACGTCGCCGACTGCGTGGTGATGGTGCGCGAGGACGTGCCCGGCGACCAGCGGCTGGTGGCGTACGTGGTGGGCGAAGCGCGGGCGGAGGCGCTGCGCGAGCACGTGCGGCGGAGCCTGCCGGAGTACATGGTCCCGGCCGCGTTCGTCTTTCTGGACGCGCTCCCGCTGTCGCCCAACGGCAAGCTGGACCGCAAGGCGCTCCCGGCGCCGGAGTACGGGGCGGCGGAGGAGGCGTACGTAGCGCCGCGGACGCCGGCCGAGGAGGTGCTGGCGGGGATCTGGGCGGAGGTGCTGGGCGTGGAGCGGGTGGGCGCGGAGGACAGCTTCTTCGAGCTGGGCGGGCACTCGCTGGTCGCGACCCGCGTCGCCGCGCGCGTCCGCGCGGTCTTCGGCGTGGACCTTCCGCTCCGCGCCGTCTTCGAGCGGTCGGTCCTCTCCGAGCTCGCGGCCGAGATCGAGCGTCTGCGCGGCACCGGGGCGGCGGCCGGCGAGGGCGCCATCGCCCCCGCCGCGCGCGAGGGCGACCTGCCGGTGACGTTCGCGCAGGAGCGGCTCTGGTTCGTGGACGCGCTGGACCCGGGAAGCCCGGTGTACGCCATCCCGTTCTCGTTCGGCATCACCGGCCGCCTGGACGTGGATGCGCTCCGCCACGCGCTGGCCGGGCTGGTGCGCCG
>DASQBH010001063.1:0-2018 GCA_035635315.1 Longimicrobium sp. | reverse complement strand
AGCTCCGGCGGCGCGCTCTCGGACGTGGAGACCGACCGCACGGACGCGCAGTCGTACCAGCTCACGGGACAGGTGGACTACACGCGCGGGCTGGGAGAGCGGACCAAGCTGGAGACGGGCTACAAGGGGAACGCGCGCTGGATGGACCGCGACTTCACGGTCATGCGCGACGTGCTGGGCACCGGCGCGTGGGTGCGCAGCGACCTGAGCAACGCGCTGCAGTTCGACGAGACGGTGAACGCCGTGTACGGGGTGCTGAGCCACGGCACCGGCAAGCTGGAGCTGCAGGGCGGGCTGCGGGCGGAGTACGCCACCCGCGAGTTCTCGCTGGCCGACGCGGGGGAAAGCTTTCCCCACCACTACACGAGCTTCTTTCCCAGCGGCCTGGCCAGCTACAACCTGAGCGACAACACGCAGGTCAAGCTCAGCTACTCGCGCCGCATCCGGCGCCCGGGCACGCAGGAGCTGAACCCGTTCCCCAACTTCTTCGACCTGCAGAACGTGTTCGTGGGCAATCCGCGGCTCAGCCCGGAGTACACGGACGCCATCGAGCTGGGGCTGCAGCACTCGGGGCAGATGGGCTCGGTGCAGCTGTCGCCCTTCTACCGCCGCACCACCGACGTCATCCGCTTCATCGTCAACACCGACGACGTGGTGGCGGGGCGCGAGGTCACCTCCATCAGCTTCAAGAACCTGGACACGGGGAGCTCGTGGGGCGCGGACCTCAACGGCACGCTGCGCATGGGGCAGCGGTTCAACGGCCTGGCGGCGTTCAACGTCTTCAAGATGGTCACCGAGGGCACCTCGGGTGAGTCCGCCGTCTCGTCCGACGGGGTCACCTGGTCGGCGCGGTTCAACGGCACGGTGAACCTGACGCCGCAGACCGCGTTCACGGCCATGTACTTCTACCGCGCGCCAATGGCCATCGAGGGCGGCCGCTTCGAGGCGATGGGCTTTGCCAACCTGGCCCTGCGCCAGAAGATGTACAACGACCGGATGACGCTGACCCTGCGCGTGTCGGACCCGTTCAACACGCAGCGCTTCCGCGTCCGCGCGGGCGACGACAACCTGATCCAGCTCACGGAGCGCACCTTTACCTCGCGCGCGGTGCACCTGAGCATGCAGTACAACTTCGGCCGCCCGCCGCGCCTGCGGCAGCCGCGGCAGGACGAGCAGCCCTCGGGCGGCACCCCCTTCGGCGGGCGGTAAGCAGGTCTGGTTCCGATCCGGAAGACCGGAAAAGACGGGGGTACAGAGGAACGGACAACAGCCGGAGGAACAGAGGGATACACTTCCTCTGTTCCTCCGGCTTTTGTCTGTTCCTCTGTACCTTTCGCTGTTTGTTTTTGCGGATCCGGTAGTTCCCTGCGTGATCAATCCCTTTGCTTCGACGTGCGACCGCCGGTGATGGTCTCGCGGTTCACTACCATGCTGAAGCGCGAGGGGGCGCCGCCGCCCGGGGCCTCGAAGGTGCCGTGGGTGGTGAAGTACTCGCCGAACAGCTCGTCGCGCCAGCGCACCAGAAAGGTGTCGCCGTGGTGGTGCACCAGGTCCGCCACCTGCCCGCCCTCCCCCATCCGCAGCGTCAGCCGTCCGCCCTCCTCGCGAAAGATCATGCGGCCGTACAGGCTGTCCGCGTACACGCCGGCGTAGTGCGCCAGCGGGCGCGGGGGCGTGGAGCCTTCCGTCATCCCCTCCATCAGCCGCGGCAGCGCGGCGCGCGAGCGCTCGATCATCTCCGGCCGGTTGCGCAGCGCGTCCCGCGCGTCGTCCGAGAGCGGGGTGATGCCCAGCCGGGTGTCCAGGATGCGCGCGGCCAGGGCGCCGTGGATGGCGGGCGCGGCCCAGGTGTTCATCATCACCAGCACGGCCAGGCTGTCCCGCGGAAGCACCGCCATGTACGCCGCCTGCCCGTCGCCGCTGCCGCTGTGCCAAAGCATGGGATGCCCGCGGTAGTCCATCACCTGCAGCCCCAGCCCGTAGCCCGCAAAGAAGTGCACCCGCCGCGCGGCACGCAT
>DASQBH010001062.1:0-2529 GCA_035635315.1 Longimicrobium sp. | reverse complement strand
GAGGCGCGCGTGCTGGAGCGGCGGGTGGCGGCGCACGCGCACGGCGCGGAGGGGATCAAGGTGGCGGTGCGCGCCGGCGTGGCCTCCATCGAGCACGGCTCGTTTCTGGACGAGGAGGGGGCGCGGCTGATGGCGGAGCGCGGCACCTACCTGGTGCCCACGATGATGGCCGGCCGCGCCGTGGAGCAGGCGGCGGAGAGCGGCCGGCTGACGGGGCTGCGCGGCGAAAAGGCGCGGCAGGCGGCGACCGCCATGCGCAACGCCACCCGCATCGCCCGCCGCGCCGGCGTACGCATCGCGCTGGGGACGGACGCGGGCGTGGGCGCGCACGGCGCCAACGGCCAGGAGTTCGGGCTGATGGTGGAGTGGGGCGGCCTGACGCCGATGGAGGCGATCGTCGCGGGCACGTCGAACGCGGCCAAGCTGATGGGGTGGGACAACCGCATCGGCACGCTTCGCGCGGGCCTGCTGGCCGACGTGGTCGCCGTTCCCGGCGATCCCACGCGCGACATCCACGCCCTGGAGCGCCCGGTGTTCGTGATGAAGAACGGGGTGATCTACTCGCAGCCCGCGCAATGAGAGTGATGCGCATCCTCCGCCTTCTGCCCGCCGCGGGGCTGGCGCTGTCCATCGCCGGCTGCGCGCGGTGCCCGTACCCGCAGACGCAGCCGGCGATCACCACGGAATGGGTCACCGCGACCGTCGAGGCGCCCGGGCCGCGGGCAAGGCCGGCGGACAGCGTGCGCGTGGTGGTGGTGGAGATGCGGACCACGCACGGTGGCGCATCCGGCGAGTTCGCGCCGCGGGTGGTGCGCGCGCGGCGGGGTGACCTGCTCCGCTTCAGCATGGCGGACGGTGATGCCCATCACAACGTCTCGTTCGCCTCATTCAACCACGACAAGCCCGGCGTGCGGCTTCCCCCGGAGAGTCCCTATCTCACGAATGAGGGCGAGTCGTGGCAGGTGCGCGCCGATCTGGCTCCGGGCACGTACGAGTTCGCCTGCGTCCCCCACGCTGAGGCCCACGGCGGCACGCTGATCGTGGAGCCGTAGCGGTTCGCCAAAAAACAACATCGAGGGTACGGAGGAACAGACAAAAGCCGGAGGAACAGAGGGAAGCATGTCCTCTGTTCCTCTGGCTTTTGTCTGTTCCTCTGTACCTCCAATCTGTTGCCGGGCCTGCCGATCACACCTTGAGGTACCAGCCGCGCCGGTGCAGCGCCCAGACGATGGCCGTCCACAGCGCCACGAAGCAGAGGGCGAACGCCAGCGACGCGTCGTGCGCGGGGAGCCACGAATCGAACGCGGCGCTGAAGATGATGTCCTTGATCGTCCGCCCGTCGATCTTGACCAGGTACAGCAGCCGCGCCATCACGCCGGAGAAAAAGAAGGCGAAGATGGCGTTCATCCCGAACCACGCGAACGGCATGGCCCAGCGGCGGCGGCCCCGCACGTCAACCAGCCAGTAGCACACCGCCAGCGTGTGCAGCGCCATCCCGGCCGTGAACACCACGTACGAGCTGGTCCACAGGTTCTTGTTGATGGGGAACGCCGCGTCCCAGATCAGCCCGATGACCAGCGCCGCGTTCCCCGCCAGGAACAGCCCTACCAGCCGGTCGGACGCGGATCGCGCCGAGCGCATCCACCGCCCCGCGAACACCCCCAGCAGCACCGTGGCCACGGCGGGGAGCGTGCTCAGCAGCCCCTCCGGATCCCACGTCTTTGCGGACGCCCACAGGTGGTTTGTCCCCAGGACCGCGCGGTCCACGTACGCCGCCAGGCTGCCGTCCTTGCTCAGGTCGCCCGCGCGCCCGCCGGGCACGGGAATCAGCATCATCGCCGCCCAGTAGCCCAGCAGCAGCGCCGCCGTCACCGCCGCCTGCGCGCGCGGGCGGCTGAAGAGCACCACGGCCGCCGCCAGCGTGAACGCCAGCCCGATGCGCTGCAGCACGCCCGGAAAGCGCAGGTGACCGAGGTCCAGGTTGTAGTACGGAAACGCCGCCAGCAGCAGCCCCAGCCCCACCAGAATCGCCCCGCGCTTTGCCGCCCTGCCGAACAGCCGCCCCGGCGCGTCTCCCCGCTCCAGCCGCGGCACGATGGAGAACGCCATCGACACGCCCACGATGAACAGAAAGAACGGAAAGATGAGGTCCGTGGGCGTCCAGCCGTGCCACGCCGCGTGCTCCAGCGGGTCGTAGACGGCGCTCCACGTCCCCGGGTTGTTCACCAGGAGCATGGCCGCCACCGTAAGGCCGCGAAACACGTCCAGCGACAGCAGCCGCTCCGGCTTCGCGCCCGGCACCGCTGGCTCCATTGCCGGCGCGACGGGCCGCGCGGCGGCGAGGGTGTCGGTCATAGGATGATCGTCTTCGATATCGAGGAAGGGCCTGTCATCCTGAGGCCCGGCCGCACCGGATCGTCCGCTCGCGCCGCAGGTCACAGGGCCGAAGGATCTACTCTCCGCCACCTCGAACGTAGTCGCGGTAGCCCGCGCAAATCCCGCGGCAACAACGCCGCAAGCCAAAGCTGG
>DASQBH010001061.1:0-4949 GCA_035635315.1 Longimicrobium sp. | reverse complement strand
GGGCGACGTGGAAAGGACGCGGACGACGGCCGTCGTCCGCGTCCTTTCCACGTCGCCCGCGCCCGGCCGTGGGCGGACCCGGGCGTGGAACTTGAGGGGTCCGCCGGGCTTTCCACCACCCACGCACCGGGATCGTTTCGCATGGCACACCCTGCCCCCACGGGCGCATCCGGCCCCCTGACGCACCGGCAGGTGCTGGTGATCTTCAGCGGGCTGCTGCTGGCCATGCTGCTGGCCGCGCTGGACTCCACCATCGTGGCCACCGCCCTTCCCACCATCGTGGGCGAGCTGGGCGGGCTGGAGCGGCTGGCCTGGGTGGTGACGGCGTACCTGGTCGCGCAGACCATCGTCACGCCCCTGTACGGCAAGCTGGGCGACCTGTACGGGCGCAAGGTCATCCTGCAGAGCGGCATCGTCCTCTTCCTGGTCGGCTCCGTGCTCTGCGGGATGAGCCAGACGATGGGGCAGCTGATCCTCTTCCGCTTCATCCAGGGGCTGGGCGGCGGGGGGCTGATGGTCACCACCATGGCCGTGGTGGGCGACGTGGTGCCGCCGCGGGAGCGCGGGCGCTACCAGGGGATCTTCGGCGCCGTGTTCGGCGTGTCGAGCATCGCGGGGCCGCTGCTGGGCGGGTACTTCACCACGCACTGGTCGTGGCGGTGGATCTTCTACATCAACCTCCCTCTGGGCCTGCTGGCCATGGGGGTCATCGCCGCCACCCTTCCCGCGCGCGCCGAGCGCATCCGCCGCGCCATCGACTTTGCCGGCGCGGGGCTGCTGGCGGTCACGCTGAGCACCGCCATCCTGGCCGCGGACCTGGGCGGCGTCACCTACGGCTGGACCTCGCCCGTCATCCTGGGGCTGGCCGCGGCGGCGGTGGTCTCGCTGGCCGCCTTCATCGCCGTGGAGCGCCGCGCGGCGGAGCCGGTGCTGCCGCTGCGCCTGTTCCGCGAGCGCACCTTCACGGTGACCTCCGCGGTGGGGCTGATCGTGGGCTTCGCCATGTTCGGCTCCGTCACCTATCTCCCCGTCTTTCTGCAGGTGGTCAACGGCGCCACGCCCACCGGCAGCGGCCTGCAGATGCTGCCGATGATGGGCGGGATGCTGGTGAGCTCCATCACCTCGGGGCAGATGATCAGCCGCTGGGGGCGCTACAAGGTCTTTCCGGTGATGGGGACGGCGGTGATGGCGGTGGGCCTGCTGCTGCTGTCGCGGATGGACGCGGAGACCACGCTGATGGGTGCGTCCCTCAACATGCTGGTGCTGGGGCTGGGCCTGGGGCTGGTGATGCAGGTGCTGGTGATCGCGGTGCAGAACGCGGTGGACTACCGCGACCTGGGCGTCGCCACCAGCGGAACGACGCTCTTCCGGCTGATCGGCGGCTCGCTGGGGACGGCCGCGTTCGGCGCCATCTTTGCCGCCGGGCTGCGGGCGCGGCTGATGGCAACGCTCCCCGCCGGCGCGGCGGCCGGCGAGGGCTCCGCCGGCCTGAGCCCGCAGATGCTGGCCGCGATGCCCCCGGAGACGCGCGCGCTGTACGTGGACGCCTTTACCGGCTCGCTGAGCACCGTCTTCATCGCCGCGGCGGGGATCGCGGCCATCGGCTTCGCGCTCGCCTGGCTCATCCCCGAGCGGCCGCTGCGGGAGTCCGTGGCCGTCACCGCGGGCGACGTGGGGACGGAGGCCGGCGAGGCGTTCGCCATGCCCGCGGACGCGGATTCCGTGCGGCAGATGGAGCGGGCGCTGGCGCTGGTCGCCAGCCGCGACGCCACCCGCGCCTACGTGCAGCGGGTGACGGCCCGTGCCGGCGTGGACCTGACCCCCGCGGCCGCCTGGCTGCTGGTGCGCGTGGACGAGGATGCGCACCTGGACCCGCACGCCCTCGGCCGCGCCAACCAGGTGGAGCCGGGGGTGATGGACGCCGCCCTCGCCGAGCTGCGCCGGCGCGGCCTGGTCGGTGGCGCGTCCGGCGGGGAGGGCCTGCGCCCCACGGACGAAGGGTGCGCCGTCCTGGACCGCCTGGCCGACGCCCGCCGCGCGCACCTCACCGAGGTGCTGTCGGAGTGGGACGACACCCGCCGCGGCGAGCTGGCGGAGCAGATCCGCCGGATGTCGTGCGACCTGGTCCCCGACGCCCCGCACCACGCCGCCTGAGCGCCGGGCGCGCGGTCGAGGGGACCCGCGGAACGGCCCTGGCTACCAGCGCCCCAGGCGGACGATGGCGTAGCCCATCACGGCGACCGAGCCCACGAATGCGCCAAAGGCCGTGATCCCGGCTTTCTGCTCGTATTCGTGGTGCTCGCGCGCGCGCTGCTCGCAGACCTCCGGATACGCCTCGCAGTCGATGGCGCAGCAGTTTTCGTGACCCTTTCCCGCGGCCAGCCCCACCAGCAGCAGCAGGAGCGACAGCAGGCCCAGCAGCACCGATGGCCACCACCTGCGCCTGCGCGGCGCGGGTGCGGCCACGGAAGTCGGATCAAGGTGCTCCGTCATCGATCCTCCCCGTTCAGAGTCGGCTGCCCGCGCGAGACCGGGCGGAGGGATGAAAAGCGCGGCACTGCTACCTCTGGATGCGGCACTCTGGTTCCACGGAAAAGATGGGAGATACAGAGGAACAGACAACAGCCAGAGGAACAGAGGAAACCCGGGTTCGTCTCTGTTCCTCTGGCTTTTGTCTGTTCCTCTGTACCTTTCGCCTTTGCCCGGCCAGGGGACGAGGCCAATCTTTCTCGACACACATGAAAAAAGCGGAGGACGCGGAGAGAAACCCCTCCGCGTCCTCCGCGTGAAAAGCCGTCAGATGGAGGGGTCAGACCTCCATGATCTCCGCTTCCTTGTGCTTCATCAGCTCCTCGATCTTGGCGATGTACTGATCGGTGAGCTTCTGCACCTCGGCCTGCTCGCGGCGCACGTCGTCCTCCGACAGCCCCTCGTCCTTCTGGCGGTGCTTGACCTCGTCGTTGGCCTCGCGGCGCACGTTGCGCACCGCCACCCGCGCCTCCTCCGTGAGCTTGTGCAGCAGCTTCACGTACTCCTTGCGGCGCTCCTCGGTGAGCGGCGGAATGGGGATGCGGATGACCTGGCCGTCGTTGCTGGGATTGAGCCCCAGGTCGCTTTCGCGCAGCGCCTTTTCGGTGGCCTTGATGAGGGTCTTGTCCCACGGCTGCACCATCAGCATGCGCGGCTCGGGCGCCGAGACGGAGCCCACCTGGTTCAGCGGCAGCATGCTGCCGTAGGCGTCCACGCGAATGGTGTCCAGCAGCGCCGGGCTGGCCTTGCCGGTGCGCACCCCGGCGAACTCGCGGCGCAGCGCCTCGATGGCGCCATCCATCCGTTGACGGGCTTTCTGCAGGCTGGGCATGGGAGGTCCGGTACGCTCGTGTCGAAAGAAGGAAAAGAGAACGTCGTCAGGGCTGCGCCCGGCGCTCGGTCCGGGGCGCGGGAGCGGCCTCGCTGTTCACCAGCGTGCCGATGCGCTCGCCCACCACCGCCCGCGCCACCGCCCCCGGCGTGTCCAGGTTCAGCACCATGATGGGGATGCCGTTGTCCTTGCACAGCGAGAGCGCCGCCGCGTCCATCACCCCCAGCTCGCGCGAGAGCGCCTCCAGGTAGGTGATCTCGGGGATGAACTGCGCGTTCGGGTCCTTCTTGGGGTCGGCCGTATAGACGCCGTCCACCTTGGTGGCCTTGATGATGATGTCGGCCTCCATCTCGATGCCGCGCAGCACCGCCGCCGTGTCGGTGGAAAAGTAGGGGTTCCCCGTGCCGCCCGCAAAGATCACGATGCGGCCCTTTTCCAGGTGGCGAATGGCGCGCCGGCGGATGTACGGCTCCGCCAGCTGCTCCATGCGGATGGCCGTGAGCACGCGCGTCTCCAGCCCGCCGCGCTCCATGGCGTTCTGCAGGGCCAGGGCGTTGATCACCGTGGCCAGCATCCCCATGTAGTCGGCGCTCACGCGGTCCATCCCCTGCGCGCTGGCCGTGGTGCCGCGCACGATGTTGCCGCCGCCGATCACCAGCCCCAGCGCCACCCCCATCTCGTGCACGCGGCGGATCTCCTCCGTGAGCCGCTGCACCACCGGCGGGCTGATGCCGAAGCCCTGCTCGCCCGCCAGCGCCTCGCCGCTGATCTTGAGCAGCACGCGGCGGTACTTGAGCGCCTCCGCCCCTTTCGCCGCGTCGGGCGAAAGGGGCGCGGCCGCAGACCCGGGGTGCGCCCCGTCGGTCACGTTACTCGCCCAGCGCAAAGCGGGTGAACCGGCGCACCTCGATCTTCTCGCCCGTCTTGGCGCTGACCTCGGTGATCAGCTGACCCACCGTCTGGTCGGGGTTCTTTACGAACGGCTGCTCCAGCAGCGCCTGCTCGCTGTAGAACTTGTCGACCTTGCCGTCCACGATCTTGTCCCAGATGTGCTCGGGCTTGCCGCTCTCGCGCATCTGCTCGCGGTACACGGCGCGCTCGCGCTCCACCATCTCGGCGGGAAAGTCCTCGCGGCGAATGGCGACGGGGTTGGCCGCGGCCACGTGCATGGCCACGTCGCGCACGAGCGCCTGAAAGGCGTCGGTGCGGGCCACGAAGTCGGTCTCGCAGTTCACCTCCACCAGCACGCCGATCTTGCCGCCCATGTGGATGTAGCTGCCGATGGCGCCTTCGCGCGTCTCGCGCTCTGCCCGCTTGGCCGCCTTGGCGGCGCCGCGCGCGCGCAGGATGTCGATGGCCGCCTCCATGTCGCCGGCGCTCTCGGTGAGCGCCGCCTTGCACTCCATCATCCCGGCCCCGGTGCGCTCGCGGAGCTCCTTCACGGCCTGTGCGCTGATTGCGATCGTCATTGCGTCCGTCTTTCCGGATCTATGGTTCAAGGGTCGCGCGGCGTTCGCGCGCATGGCCGCGGCGCGGGAACCTGTCGCCGCGCCGCCCCGCGCGCAACCCCGCGTGCGTGGGTTTTCCC
>DASQBH010001060.1:0-2779 GCA_035635315.1 Longimicrobium sp. | reverse complement strand
CTCATCCACGAGCTGCGCCGCCGCGGCGGCGGCATGGGCCTGGTCACCATGTGCGTGGGCGGCGGCATGGGCGCCGCCGGCATCATCGAGGTCTACGGCGCGTAGCCGCAGGTCTCACGCGGAGATGTGGAGGGCGCGGAGAGTGGTTCTCTCCGCGCCCTCCGGTATTTAAAGACTACAAACCGACCGGTGACTTCCTGAGGGAGCGCCGCGCGGTCCCGTCCTGTACGACACACCCGGCGCGCGACCGAAGGACCTCGCCTGCATCACCGCGGGATGTGTCGCCGAGCCGCGGCGCCAGCATCGCGCAGCCGCAACGGTTACACGTTATAGCACCTGCAGCCGTGATCCCCGGCACAGTACCCTCTGTTATAGCCTCTGTCACTGCACGCGTCGCTGCAGAGCGCGAAGGAATTCTTGTCGTACGGGTTGCAGGAAACCGGAATGGGCACGCCAAGCTGCGGGGCCGCGAACGCCTGTGCGGCGCCGAATGCGAGCGCGCCCAGCATCATCACCCCGAACCATCCCCGACCGCTGCGCAAGAGATTCGTCATGCATCCTCCAGTGAGAGCGTTGGGAAACAGCTGCCAGCGGCGCAACGTTACGACGCAATATGGCGGCAAGTGTATTTAGTATGATGCGTGGCGACGGACCCGTCAACATGCACGGCGAGGAGACGTCGCCGCGCTCTAGCCGCGGAGCGCCTCTGCCAGCCGGGGAAGGATGCGGCCGAGGGGGCCCTCCACCTTGGCGGCGGCCATCTCGTCCGCGCGGGTGGGGCCGATGTTGACGATGGCGATGGGGATGCCGTCCTGCTGCGCGCGGTAGATGAAGCGGCGGCCGGAGTACACCGTCAGCGATGAGCCCGCGACCAGCAGCACGTCGCCCTCCGCGAACAGGCGCCACGCGTCCTGCACCCGCTCCGCCGGCACGTTCTCGCCAAAGAAGACGACGTCGGGCTTGATGACGCCGCCGCACGCCTCGCAGGCGGGGACGCGGAACGCCTCCATGGCCCACGCGGGCAGCTCGGCGTCGCCGTCGGGCGCCTGCTCCACCTCGCCGCGCAGCCGCTCGGCCCACTCCGCGTTCCCCGCCAGCAGCCGCTCCTGGAACGCACCGCGTGGCGAGATCTCCCCGCACTGCAAGCAGCGGACGGACGCCAGCGAGCCGTGCAGTTCCACCACGCGACGGCTGCCGGCCGCGTGGTGCAGCCCGTCGACGTTCTGGGTGATGATCCCCCGCACCGCGCCCGCGGCCTCCAGCTCCGCCAGCGCGAAGTGCCCCGCGTTGGGCCGCGCGGCGGAAAAGCGCGTCCATCCCACGGCGCTGCGGGCCCAGTAGCGGGTCCGCGACGCTTCGCTACGCACGAACTCCTGGTACTGGATCGGCGCGCGGGGCCTGGCGTCCGGCCCGCGGTAGTCGGGGATGCCGGATTCGGTGCTGCACCCCGCCCCCGCCAGCACCACCGCGCGCCGCCCGCGCAGCAGGTCCAGCAGCGGCTCCAGCGTTTCGGGATCGGCGGAGGGGGAAACGACGGCCATCAGGATCCACGGAAAAGGGACGCGATGAAAGCTCGCGCCCCCGTACACGGCGCCGCCGCGGACGTTCATCCGCGGGAGCCCCTCCCCGCTCGTTGCTCGCGGAGAAGGAGAGAACGGCCGTTTTCTTCTCGTTCAGGCGAACGGCTGCGACGCCCCGTCCAGCGCGGCCACCTCGCCGTCCGTCAGCCGCAGCGACGGAGCAGCCATCAGCTCGGCCAGCTGGGGCAGGCGCGTGGCGCTGGCCAGCGGCGCCGTGATCGTGGGTTTGGCGAGCACCCACGCCAGCGCGACGGTCGCGATGGCCGTGCCGCGCGCCTCGGCGATGGACCGCAGCGCATCCACCACCCGAAGGCCGTCGTCGTTCAGGTACGGCGCCACCGCCCCGCCGCGCGCCGCGCCCTCCAGGTCCGCCGCCGTGCGGTACTTGCCGGTCAGAAAGCCGCTCGCCAGGGCGAAGTACGGAAACACCGCCAGCCCGTGCCGCTCGGCCAGCGGCGCGAAGGTGCTCTCGTACTTCTGGCGGCTCACCAGGCTGTACTGGGGCTGCAGCGCCACCGGGACGGCCAGTCCGTTCTCCCGCGCCAGGCGCATCCACTCGTCGATGCGCTCCGGCGCCAGGTTGGAGATGGCGACGTAGCGCACCTTGCCCGCCCGCACCAGCGCGTCGAAGGCGGACGCGATCTCCGGCACGGGCACGGCGGGATCGTCGTGGTGGGCGTAGTACAGGTCGATGTAGTCCGTCCCCAGCCGCCGCAGCGACGCGTCCGCCGCCCGGGCGATGGTGTCGGGCGCCAGTCCCTTGAGCCCCGGCATTCCGCCGACCTTGGTCGCCATGATGACCGACGCGCGGTTGCCGCGCAGGCGCATCCACTCGCCCAGGATGGTCTCCGATTCGCCGCCCCGGTTGCCCGGCTTCCAGTGCGAATACGAATCCGCCGTGTCGATGAAGTTGCCGCCGGCCTCCACAAAGGCGTCCAGCACCTCCATCGAGGCCCGTTCATCCGTCGTGTTGCCGAACGTGTTACCGCCCAGCCCCAGGGGAAAGATCTCCAGTTCCGAAGCCCCGATCCGCACCATGCTCATCCTCTCGAATAACGTTGATCCCGGAACCCATCGAGGCCCGGGACGAGGCGAAGAGCGGGGGGCAAGAGGTGTTCCGGACGCGTAGCATCAGGGGCGGAAGACGAGTTCGACCTGCGTCCGGGGGGCCCTCTCCCCCGACGGGCCTTTTGCTCGTT
>DASQBH010001059.1:0-5032 GCA_035635315.1 Longimicrobium sp. | reverse complement strand
GGCGGCGTACGAATGGGAGGACGGGATGGGGTCACCCACCCCACCGGGGCACTGGAATGTGCTGGCGTCGATGCTCATCACGGAAACCGGGCTGTCGGATCTCGAGAGCGCGCGGGTGCTGGCGGTAATGAACATCGCAATGTTCGACGCGAGCATCGCCTGCTGGGAGACGAAGTTCCATTACTGGTCCCAACGTCCCTCCCAGGCCAATCCGCGCATACGGATGTCCGTGCCGCTGCCCAACTTTCCTTCCTATCCCTCCGGTCATGCCGCGTTTTCCGGAGCCGCGTCGGAGATCCTGGCGGCCCGCTTTCCCGAGCGGGCGCCGGCGCTCCGCACGTGGGCGGCCGATGCGGCCTGGTCACGCATCTTGGGCGGCATCCACTACCGCTTCGATGGAGAAGCCGGGCTGGTCCAGGGGCGATCTGTCGCACACTGGGTTCTTCAACGGATC
The DNA here is from genome assembly GCA_035635315.1 of Longimicrobium sp. Classification (GTDB taxonomy): domain Bacteria; phylum Gemmatimonadota; class Gemmatimonadetes; order Longimicrobiales; family Longimicrobiaceae; genus Longimicrobium. The sequence continues at coordinate 4,578 of DASQBH010001059.1, read as the reverse complement.
GGTGAAGGAGGGCCGCTCCTGCCCCAGGTCCGCTGAACCGACCGGCGACCCCGAGTATGCCGTAGAGCCGCGGCGCCGCATTTTCGCAACTTCGCGTTCCTGGATCGCCCGGTAGGCGGCTCGATGACGCATCGTCGCCGCTCGATAAGCGCCCTCCGAAGCTATGCTGGTGTATGCGGCGATCTAGCTCCGGCTCCCCCGCGGTCCTCAAATCCCGTGATCCCGTGGCGCGTACGCCGGAAGGGCGGCTCCTCGCGCCCGCGCAGAACACCCGACGGGCCAGCGCAAAAACGCGAGACGAGCGCTCCACCAGGGGCGCCCGTCCCGCGTTTTATCGACCCATACCGCTCGCCGTGAAGCAGGCGGGGCGTTTGAAGACGGCGACCAGGTCACAGGTGCCGCCCTGGCCGGCGTTCACGTCGATCATCGACACCAGTTCCCACCCTTCGCCACCCCGATGGTTCAGGTTTCCGCTGATTTCCGCCGGGTCCACGCGGGGGCCGCGGGCAAAGCGGTAGACGTCGACGGTGAGCATGGTGTACTGCCAGCGAGTCGCATGCGCGGTGTGCATCGTTTGATGGAATCTGACTTTCGCGCCGATCCGCCTCCGGCTTTCGGTCGCCGGACATGCGCGGTCTGCGCTGATCGGACGACGGATCGAACCCCACAAAAGTTTCAGTTTTCCATCCGGAGCGGATCACCCCGTCCGCGGCGGCGGCGAGTCCGCGTCTCCACCGCGGATGGTGCACACACGAGTCGCGGTCACGCCAGCGGGCGCCTGCGCCGCCGGAACTGCGCTTGTGCGCGGGAGCGCGTGCGGCACCGCGGGGGGACAGGCGGAGGGGGAGGGTGGACAACCCCCGGCACCGTGCGCATGGGTGACGTAAAAAGGCCGGCGGGGGAGCACTCCCTCGCCGGCCTTTTCCATCCTTCAGCTTCGTGGCGTCAGGGGACGCACGAGGTGGTGCACTGCTCGATGCAGCTGCGCCGCGAGATCGGCTGCATGATGAACCCGGCCTCCAGCCGGTCCAGGTCCGGCGCGGTCGCGAACGTCTCCACGCCCAGTGCTTCCAGGTCCAGTGTCAGCTTCTTCATTGCTTCGCCTCTCCAGTCGAAGGATCGGAGCACGCTTGGCGCTCCATTCCGCGCGCCGGATTGCCCGACGCGCGAAGCCTGTCCGAAGAAGCATGGGTGATGCCCGGCCGCGCGGCAAGGCACCGCCCCGAACGAGACAACAATCCCTCGACGATCGATCCGTAGATGGCCTGAAACGGGCCTTCAGAAGACTCGTTTGCGAAAGACCCGGCACCGGTGACGAGGTGCCGCACCTGAAGGAGGGCTCCACCAGTTCATCCACCCGCTTCGCGGAGAATCCCGCCGTGGCGCGGTCGCCGCGGACGATGACGGGGCGGGTGACGAAGGTGCACTCCTCCGACATCAGCTTCACCATCTCGTCCTCCGGCACCGTGCTCGTGCAGGCCCATCTGGCGGTACTTCATGGCGCGCTTCGAGAACAGCTTCTCCACGCCGCCCACCTTCTCGGCCGAATCCCGCACCGCATCGAAAAGCGGCTCTTCTTTGAGATACGCAACGCCGCGGGTGGGCACGCGTTTGGGGTCCGGGTAATTCATCGCGCCGTCCCGGGTGGCGGGGGAACCGCGGCGTACAACCGAAGGTCGTCCACGAACACGGAGCCGCGGTACGGCCAGTCGGCTTCCAGGCGCACGCCCAACGAGGTCAGCCGCTCGGAGGCGCGCACCTTCTTTTCGACGGTCGAGTCACCCCCCAGGGCGGGCGACAGTTCCAGCGCGTAGCTGCCGGCCCACACCACCTCCGTCCACGCGCCCGGCCGCAGCGCGGTTCGGCCGCCGACCAGCGAAAAGCTTCCGCTGCTCCCCGCCTTGAACCTGCCGACCAGGCGCGCGTGCAGGCCGGCGTCTCGCGCGGCGTCGGAGTCCTCCACGTACACCCACGCCGTCGCCACCGCGACGTCGTCGGGAAGATCCTCGCCGTCGACCTGAACCGCCGCCGTGTCTCCGGGACCCGGAAGGTCGAACGTCACGCGGAGCGCCCCGTCCCTCCCCCGGCTGCCTGGCGCCGGGTCCACCTGCAGGCTGGCAGCCGCGAACCCGCGCGGCACCCGCCACGGCCCCGCGGCGCTCCCTGTCGTGCTCTCCGTGATGCGGACCTCTCCCAGCGGGCGGCGGACGAAGTGGTGCTCCCGGTCCACCCAAGGGCCGAGTAGCTGGATCACGATCCACATCACCACCCCGACGAACGCGATGGAGAGCGCCAGGAGGGAGGCGGGGACCCACAGCTCCCGGCCTCCGGCGGGAGCGATCACCCTCCCCAGCGTGTCCTTCCGGGTCTGGATCCGCACGCCCAGAAGCACGCCCGCGATCGTACCCGCCACAACCAGGAGGGCGACCACCCCTTCGTTCATCGGCGGCTGCCCTCCGAGGTGAAGGCGGCCGGGGGACGGCCGCGGCGGAGGGCGTCCGGAGCGGCGCCCTCCCATTCACCTTCCGGACGGACCGCAGCGGGAGATTTCACCCTCACGCGTCACCGCCGCACATCACAGCAGGACCAGGAGGTCCTCGCCGCCGCACCCTTCCATGTGGACCCGGGCCTTCGCGGCCTCGAAGGCGAACGGGATGTCCTCCCCCGCCGCGACCGCCTTGTAGAACCCGGCGGAGAAGGCCAGCGCCGCCGCGTCCTGGATTTTGCCGCGATTTCCGATCACGTGCGGGACATGACGGCGGATGGCGTGCGCCTGCGCCTCGGACCAGCAGGCGTTCAGCACCACGCACCTCACCGTGTCGCGGAAGAGCGAGAACAGGCTGGCCAGGGCCTCGCCCGTCACCAGTCGAGGGTTCCCCGCCTCGTCGCGCAGAAGAATTCCGTCGGTCCTGCCGTGCCCCGCAAAGTGGACGATGGTGGGACGTTCGTCGAGCATCGCCTGCATCAGCGTGTCGCTGGTAACGGCGCCCACGTGCCGGAACTCGAGGGCGTCCCGCTCCCGCGCCATCCGCAGGTCCTGCTGGATGCGGCTGACCTCGCGCTCCAGGTCCAGCGGCGCCCGAGTGGAGTTCGCGCCCACGAAGAGGATGCGGATGCGGCCGGCGGGGGCTCGGGAGGCCGGCGGTGCCGGGGTGGCGGATTCCACGCGACCGGCCCCGTCCGGCCCCAGGTCGTCCGGCAGATTCTCGAGGATCGACTCCAGCCATCCCAGCCCGGGAAAGACCGTCTGGGGCATGACGATCACGGGCGGAAAGATGGAGACGGGGGTCTCGTGCGTGTGGATGCGGCGATGCATGAGGTCGATCGCCCACGCCACCGTCACCGCGCCCGTGGAGGCGCGATGCGAGATCCGCGTCTGCTTGCCGATGAAGCGTGCCATCGACGCGGGACACCCCGCCTCGAAGACGAAGGCGAGAAGCCCGTTGGGGTTCCGTCCGCGTGGCCTGAGCCCGAACTCGCTGGAGACGTGCTGCACGGCGTCGAAGAACTCGTTCCGCAGCGAGACGATCTGGCTCTCCGTCAGCCGGTCCGCCACGCAGAAGGCCACGAAGTCCATCGAGACGGTGGACGTGTGGAAGCCGATCAGCGGAAAGCTGGCCAGCTCGGGGTTGCGGGAAAGGTCGTGCAGCCCCTTCTCCGCGACCAGGCGGTCGCGCAGGTCACGGATGAAGGACGACGATGGCACCGCGACGGAGTGGGGGATCGGCGCACCGTTGCCCGCGCGCCGCGCCGACGGGTCGAGAACGACGTCGCCCCCGGCGGTGATCACCACGTTGTTGTCGCCGTTGACTTTGACGTTCTGCATCGAGAGGTGGGGATCGGGGAGAAGCAGGAGACCGGCGTAGAAGGGATAACCCCTCCCCTTCGACGACGCCAGAATCCCGAGGAATCACGCGATACAGATCGGAGTGAGATGAAGATCATCGAGCGATCACGGACCGGCGGCTCAGGGTATCCGGCCGACGATGGGAGCGAGCGGAGGCCTGGTCGCGGAACCCGCATCGGCGGCGGGGCGGGCGGCGAAGTGCTCCAGCAGCAGGCGGTGGAAGAAGATGTATCCGCCTCCGGCCCGCTGAAGGAACCCCAGGTGAACGCCGTACTCCAGGAACCGGCGAAGGCGGAGCGGCATCGGCCCCGTCAGGGCGAGGACCAGGCGCAGCGCCGCGTGAAGCACCAGGTCGATGCCGCCGAACCAGAAGATTGCCGGGCCCAGCAGGGCCATGGCCGTGAGCACCGCGAGGGCGAGCGAGTCGCGCAGCGGCTGCCCCGGCCCCAACACGAACGCAAACAGCGGAAACACGCCAAGCACGCATCCCAGCGCAGCGATGGCGAAGACCGGGCCGCTCTCGCGCACCAGGTAACGCCCGTCCCGCCCCTTCCACTGGTTCACCGGGGGGACCTCCTGGCGCCAGCCGGCATACACCACGAACGTGAACGTCACGATGACGGTCATCACCACGGACAGCAGCCGGGTCCCGCCCAACCAGGGCGCCAGCGCGACGAGGATCGAGCCGGCCACCGCCGACACGACCATCATCTCCACGGCCGTTTTCCACT
>DASQBH010001058.1:0-2932 GCA_035635315.1 Longimicrobium sp. | reverse complement strand
GGGCATCGTCGGGAGCGGAGCCACTTCCGCACTCCCGCACGGACGCACTCACGCACTCTTCGTATCCGCCCGGCGTCTACCCGCTGTCGTTCGCGCAGCAGCGGCTGTGGCTGCTCATGCAGCTGGGCACCAGCGTGGCGTACAACATGTCGCTCCCCATGCGCTTCACGGGCGCGCTGGACGACTGGGCGCTGGAGCGCGCGCTGGACGAGATCGTCCGCCGCCACGCCACGCTGCGCACGCGCATCGAAGAGCGCGGCGGCGAGCCGGTGCAGGTGGTCGGCCCCGCGCGCCCCCTGCGCCTGCGCGCCGAGGACGTGCGTCTGCAGGACGGCGAGTCGGTCGATGACGCGCTCCGCAGGATGGCGGAAGAGGAGGCGGCGCGGCCGTTCGCGGCGGAGGGCCCCTTCCTCCGCGTGCGCCTGCTCCGCGCCGAAGACGACGACCACGTGCTCCTGTGGACCATCCACCACCTGATGGCGGATGGCTGGTCGCTCGGCATCTTCCAGGACGAGCTGCTCACCCTCTACCGCGCGTTCGCCTCGGAGACGGAGGCGGACCTGGCGCCGTTGCCCGAGCAGTACGGCGAGCACGCGCTGCGGCAGCGGCAGGAGCTGAGCGGCGGCGCGCTGGACGCGCTGGTGGAATGGTGGCGCGAGCGGCTGGCTGGCGCCCCCGCGCTGCTGGAGCTGCCCACGGACCGCCCGCGCCCCCCGCACCCCAGCGGCGCCGGCGCATCGTTCTGGTTCGATCTGGCGGAGGGGACGGCGGAGCGCGTGGGGCGGGTGGCGCGGGAGCGCGGCGCCACGCCGTTCATGGTGCTGCTGGCCGCGTTCCAGGCGCTCCTCTCGCGCTGGAGCGGGCAGGATGACGTGGTGGTCGGCACGCCGATCGCCAACCGCACGCGGCCGGAGCTGGAGCCGATCATCGGCTTCTTTGCCAACACCCTTGCCATCCGCGGCGACCTGTCCGGCGCGCCGAGCTTCGACGCGCTGCTGGCGCGGGTTCGCGAGGCCACGCTGGGCGCGTACGAGCACCAGGACGTCCCCTTCGAGCGGCTGGTGGAGGAGCTGAACCCGGAGCGGTCGCTCAGCCACACCCCCGTCTTCCAGGTGATGTTCGCGCTGCAGAACGCGCCGCAGGCGGAGGGCGGCGCGCCGCTGGAGGGGCTGGAGCTTTCCGGCCTGCCGCGCGCTCGCGAGACGGCGCAGTTCGATCTTTCCCTCTCGCTGCACGAGCGCGACGGCGGGCTGGCCGCGCGGCTGGAGTACGCCACCGACCTGTTCGGCGCGCCCCTGATGGAGCGCTTCGCGGAGCAGTTCGTCCGGCTGCTGGATGCCGCGCTGGACGATCCGGCGCGCCCCGTGGCCGCGCTGCCGCTGCTGGATGTAGACAAAGTGGCCGAAGTGCTGGCACTGGGCCGCGGGCCGGATCGTCCCGATCCCCTCCCCGCCGTGCACGCCGGCTTCCGTGCGCAGGCCGCGCGTACGCCGGACGCCGTCGCCGTCTCGTTCGAGGGTCGCGAGGTCGGCTACGGCGAGCTGGACGCGTGGTCGGACCGGCTGTCGCGCGTGCTGCGGGCGCGCGGCGTGGGGCCGGAGGCGCGCGTGGCCATCTGCCTGGAGCGCTCGGTGGAGATGGTCGTCGCGCTCCTGGCCGTGCTCAAGGCCGGCGGCGCGTACGTGCCCGTCGATCCCGGCTACCCCGCCGAGCGCATCGCCTACGTGCTGGGCGACTGCGATCCGGCGCTGATGATCACCGTTGCCGCGCTGCGGGGGCGGGTGCCGTCCGGCGTGCCGGTGCTGTCGCTGGATGAGGACGCGGAATCCATCGACCGTGAATCGTCGGAGCCGCTGGCGGATTCGGCTGATCCCCGGAACGCCGCGTACATCATCTACACCTCCGGCTCCACCGGCCGCCCCAAGGGCGTGGCCGTGCCGCACCGCGCGCTCGCCAACTTCACGGAGTGGACCGTAGACCGCCTGGGCGTGGGGCCGGACGACCGGCTGCTGCAGAAGCTGCCGTTCATGTTCGACGCGGCGGGAATGGAGTTCTGGCCCGCGCTGGTTTCCGGCGCGCGGCTGATGATGGCGATCCCCGGCGGCGAGCGCGACCCCGCGTACATGGTGCGCGTGCTGGTGGAGGAGCGGATCACCGTGGTGCACGGCGTCCCCGCGCAGATGCGCGCGCTGGCCGAGGAGCCGGGGCTGGAGGGCGCGACCGCCCTGCGCATCGTCGGCACGGGCGGCGAGGCCATGCCGGCCGCGCTGGTCCCCCGGCTGCGCGAGCGGCTCCCCTCCATCGACCTCGTCAACCTGTACGGCCCTACCGAGACGTGCGTCGTCTCCACCTTGCACTTCGTGGGTGACGAGGGCGACGGCGGCGCGGCGGGCGGCGTGCCGATCGGCACGGCCATCGACAACACCCGCCTGTACGTGCTGGATCGATCGCTGCGGCCCACCCCCCGCGGCGTCCCTGGCGAGCTGTTCATCGCCGGGACGGGGCTGGCGCGCGGCTACTTCGGCCAGCCGGGGATGACGGCGGACCGCTTCGTCCCCGATCCCTTCGCGACGGAGACGGGCGCGCGGATGTACCGCACCGGGGATCGCGTGCGGTGGCTGGAAAGTGCGGAAGTGGATCCGTCGCCGGGGAGCGCACGCACTGACGCACCGACGCACTCACGCACTGCCGTTCTGGACTACCTGGGGCGCGTGGACGACCAGGTGAAGGTGCGCGGCTTCCGCATCGAGCTGGGGGAGATCGAGGCGGTGCTGGCCGCGCACCCCGCCGTCGCGGCCGCCGCCGTGATCGTGGCGGACGGCGCGCGGCTGGCGGCGTACGCGGCCGTCCACGCCGGCGCGGCCGTCACCGTGGCGGAACTGCGGGCGCACTGCGCGGCGCGGCTGCCGGAGTACATGGTGCCGCAGTCCAT
>DASQBH010001057.1:0-5392 GCA_035635315.1 Longimicrobium sp. | reverse complement strand
GCGGGACAGGCACGGTGCGGCGTTACCCCGGCGTCCCGGTGTGCTTTCCGCAGCGGTGGTGGCGGCGCGGGGGAGGCGCGGAGTCCGGCTCCGGCACCGTCTGGCTGCGGTAGGTGAGGAGAAAAAAGGTGGAGGCGACCGTCAGCCCCAGCAGGACGTATCCCGACAGCGCTTCCAGCGCCGCTACCGGCCGCGAGGCCGTGGTGGGGACGAAGTCGCCGTAGCCCAGCGTGGTGAACGTCTCGACGGAGAAGTACAGGCAGATCCAGAAGTCGTGTGTCCGCACCCCCTTCGCCGACACCAGCCCCAGCTCGGAGTAGAGAAAGGCGAAGGAGAAGACGACGAGCACGAGGAGGATGAAGGCGTAGCGAAGAGCCTGTCCGAACTCGTCGGGGTCCGCCAGCAACAGGAGGACCGTCACCATCATCCCCCACACCAGGACGGGGAGAAAGACGATCCCCAGGATGAGGGTGGTGAGCAGCTGGGAGAGGGCCAGCGTGCGGTGCAGCACCTCGAACAACGCCAGGCTGAGCGCAATGGCGGTCGTCAGCACCTCTACCGAGTACAGTCGCCGCCGCCGTGGGCTGAGCTCCGCTCCGAGCGCCAATCTGCGCATCGCCCTTCACTCTGTCCGGAGAGCGCGGGCCCGCGGGACGAGCCCTTCCAGAGGAAGGATGGCGGCCCGGGCGGCAGGCGGCTGTCGGGATGAGGCAGGCGCGCGTGTGGTGCGCTTCTGGAGACCCCCCTCGCGCCGGTCGCGCCGGCGACGCGGCGGGACCGCAAGCACGCTGCACGGCGCGTCGCGGAGCGCCGCTCCATGTGCGCGCCCGGCAGAGCCCGTACAGGAAGATCGGAAACCCCAGGCCGCCCCGCCTGTCGGGACGGGCTTTGGCGTGCACTCACTTCGGAAACTGCGACGGCTCCTCGCCCTTTCCGGACAGGCTGCAAGCCGACTGCTGGTGCCGCACGCGGCGCTCGCCACGGCCGCTCGACGATTCCAGCGCGGCGCCAGGGCAAGCCTTGGGAACTCAACCGTGCGGCTCAATGGGTGCTGGCTGTCGTGCAGCACCCAACTTCTCCAATCGGGGCTGCTAAAGATCGGCCGAGCAGTCAGTTGTGTCCAAGGCCCGTATTCTGTGCGAAATCACCGGAGCCTGGGTATCCCGCATGCAACGGTCTGGGAACTCTACGCTGTCCCTCGTGGGAAAACGACATATGATCCGGACTGGATGACGCAGGTAGCAATCTCGGAGCAGGTCCGCACGTTCGTGGACCAGAACATCGACTCCGCGGAGCTGCTGGAGACGCTGCTGCTGGTGCATTCCGGGGGCGAGCGCGAATGGACGCCGGAGCAGGTGGCGCAATCCATCTACACCGTTCCCGCCGGGGCCACGCGCCGGCTGGAGCAGCTGGTCGACATGGGGCTGGCCTCTTCGAACGGGGCGATGAACCCGGCGTACCGCTTCGCCCCCGCGACTGCAGCGCTGCGCGGCCAGGTAGACGACCTTGCGGCCGCATACCGCAGCAACCGGGTGGGGGTCATCAACCTGATCTATGATCGCGCGGCGGATCCGCTCCGCAGCTTCTCAGATGCATTCCGGGTGAGGAAGAACTGATGGCGACGCTCGTGTATGCCCTGTGTGCCCTCACCAGCCTGGCGTGCGCGGTGCTCCTGCTGCGCGGCTACTTCTCCAGCCGCGCGCGGCTGCTGCTGTGGTCGGGGCTGTGCTTTGCGGGGCTCGCGGCCAACAACGTCCTCCTGCTCATCGACAAGCGCGTCGTGCCCACCATGGACCTGTCGCTCTGGCGCTCTCTGCCCGCGCTGGCCGGGGTGGCGGTCCTGCTCTACGGATTGGTATGGGAGACGCGCTGAGCTCGCTGGTAAGTGGGCTGCTCGTGATGGGCTACTTCATCGCGGGCCTGTTCTTCCTGCGTTTCTGGCGAGATACGCGGGACCGGCTCTTCGCCATCTTTGCGGGTGCATTCTGGCTGCTGGGCACTCAGCGTGCCCTGCTCGCGCTGACTGATCCCTCACAAACCGATCCCGTCTGGCTCTACGGCATCCGCCTTCTGGCTTTTGTGCTCATCCTCGCTGCGATCATCGACAAGAACCGGGGCACGCCCTGACGACAGGTGCTTTGGGAAGTCAGCAGGAGACTGAAGGAAATCTGAGGGAGGCCGGTCTCTCAACTGGAACGGAGTCAGCGGAGAACGATCCCGCTGACTCCGTCGCTTATCCTCTGCCCAGGGCAGCTTCCGGCTGCAACCGGCTTGTGCTCCCAGCGAACGCCTGGGTTCAGACGGAAACGGTGCGCCTGGGAGGTACCGCCTGCGCCTCGCGGCACATCCCCCAGAGGTCCTCGTCCCCCAGATCTTCCCAGCGATCAGGAATGGGATAAAGGCGCCGCTTCTCGGGACCCTCGAAGCAGAGCCACCCGCCAGCCATCTCGTCCGGAAGCAGCATGCCGCGGCTGCGGCGCTGCTCCAGCTGCAGGCCGGGCAGCACGTCCCAGACCTCCCATACCGTCCCGTCGGGGGCGTGCAGGGTTCTCGTCGCCATTCAGCTGTATTACTGCGTGAAGCGGCCCCGCCGTGGGGCCGAGCGCGCGCGGATGCGAGCGTTGCGAGCAAGCGCCACTCCGCTCGGCGTCGGAGGAGCGGACAGATCGCCCTGGATGTACGCGGCTGTATGGTGCGGGAGGCGGGCTGTGGCGGGGAGGCCACAGCCCATCGGGGCAGCCACCCTCTGTTCGTCTCACGCGGCCAACCCGGAACGCGCGATGCCGTTTCCCTCGAACCGCCGCGCGAATGTCGAGGACCGGAAAGGTCCTGCGAAGTCTACGGGTGCCCAAGCCGATGGAGGGCCAGATGATCCCGCTCACCCGCCTGATCGCCATACTCTTCGTGTTGCCGTGGCAGGCGGGTTGCGCGCAGGCACAGGAACGGGCGACGGAGCCCGCGCGTGCCGAGGCTGCGCGCATCGAGGCGGCGCTCGCCGAGATCGAGTCGCGCGCGTTGCGCGACGCCGAACTGCGGCGGATGAACCAGGCGCTTGGCGAGGAGCTGATGGACGCGATGCTGCGCGCGGACCCCGGGCTCGCGGCGGCCGCCGGGCGCCTGCAACTGCTGGAAGACGCTCGCGCACGGGCCATCGATGCGGGCGATGCCGCCGCGGCGGCGGAAGCGGCGCGGGGAATCGCCTCTGTCGAGCAACGCTACCTGCGCGCACAGAGCGCCGCGCTGCGGCAAGGTCCGCTGGCCGAACGGGTGGATCGCTTCAACGCGCTGCTCCGCCGGCGGATGATCGAGACGGAAGGCGCCGCCGATGGGCTGCTGCGGCGCTACGCAGAGCTGCAGCGCCTCCTGGATCCGTAAATCCCCGGGTCTTCGTGGATTCGGGTGCAAGACCGCGGGTCAACCCATGGCGAGGTCACCACGCGCGGCGCCCGTGTCCCTGCACGCCGGCCGTTGCGGGGCGCACGAAGCTTTCCTGGAGACGTCGGGAACGGCAGCCGGATGGAAGCGCGGCAGGGGGCCATCCGCATTTTTTTCAGAGACACCTTTCCCGCCTCAGCGCCCCGCGACCCACCATTCCGGCTTCACCCGATGCGCGATCCCGCGAACCGTCCCCTCGCGCGAGACCCGGCGGGAACGCCCCCGGCCTTCTCGCGGGGCCAAGCTTCGCAAGATCGCGCATCGGGGCTTCGTGGGGCCCGGCTCCGGTGCGCTTGCGGCAGGCCGTCGGCGCCGGGGTGGGGATGAGGATGGCGGGATAGGTATCTTCCCCAAAAACGCGGATGGCCCCCCTGCCGCGCTTCCATCCCTCTGCCGTTACCGGCGCGTCCACACACGCGTGGAGCAACCCCCGCCTGTCGGCGTGCCCTGACCGTGTCCCTGCACGTCGGCCGTTGCGGGGCGCACGAAGCTTTCCTGGAGACGTCGGGAACGGCAGCCGGACCGAAGCGCGGCAGGGGGCCATCCGCATTTTTTCAGAGACACCTTTCCCGCCTCAGCGCCCCGCGACCCACCATTCCGGCTTCACCCGATGCGCGATCCCGCGAACCGTCCCCTCGCGCGAGACCCGGCGGGAACGCCCCCGGCCTTCTCGCGGGCCCAGGCTTCGCAAGATCGCGCATCGGGGCTTCGTGGGGCCCGGCTCCGGTGCGCTTGCGGCAGGCCGTCGGCGCCGGGGTGGGACGAGGATGGCGGGATAGGTATCTCCCCAGAAAACGCGGATGGCCCCCTGCCGCGCTTCCATCCCTCTGCCGTTGCCGGCGCGTCCACGCACGCGTGGAGCAACCCCCGCCTGCCGGCGTGCCCTGACACCGTTCCACTGCATCGCGGATCATCTCGCCCTTGCGGGGCGTGACAAACAGTTGCAACCCAATCCGCGATGAACCCAATCCTCTGACACGCGGCGGCCGAGCGCCGCACCCCTCATCATCCCCATAGCGGGATGCGTACGCGTCGCGCGGGACAGATCCGGTCCGTGGCATGATCTGTCGTGTTCGTCCATTCCCCCCGGAATGTGCCGTGCCCCTGTGGGGTGTTCGCGATGCGAGCGCCTGCAGCCCGCAGCGACACACGCCGCTGCTTCCTTCGGGAGCGCAGCTCTGGAGTCTGGATGGAAGACCGCCGCCGTGCTCCACGACCTCTGGAAGGCTCCGTGTGGGCCGGCCGGCTGGCCATGCTCTTCGTCTTTGTTGCGCTGGCCGTGCTGGCCGTGGTGCCCGCGCTGCTGCAGCGCCGGCTTGCGCCGCTCAGGGAGCAGGCAGAAGCCGCGGACGAGGCCCGCACGCTGGTGACGCGCGTCCAGTTCGCGCTCGCCGCCCAGACGTCGGCGCTGCGCGATGCCCTGCTCACGCCCGGTTCGGCGCACCCGCGGCTCTATGCCGAGGCGGCAGAGCTGGAGCGCTCCGCATACCCGCCCCTCGATTCGCTTACCGCGCAGCTCTCGGACTCGGCCCGCGTGACGCTCCTGCGGCTGCGCGGCCTGTCCGACGCGTGGCACGCCAGCGTCGACGAGGACGCGGTGCTGCGCCGTGGGGCCGCCGGGGGGGCCGCCCTGCTGAGCCGCGGGCGACCCCTGTACGAGCAGGCACTGCTCCAGGCCCGGACGCTGGACGCCGCCGTCGCCCACGCGGCGGCGCGGCGGCGCGCCGAAATCCGACGCGCGGAGCAGCGCGAAGACGCGCTGGCGGCGGCCATGTCCCTGGCCGCGCTGCTCGCCGCCGCGGTGCTGGGGTGGATCGGGAACCGGATGCGCGCGCTCGCGCGCGAGGCGGCGTCGCGGGAGGACGAGGCCGAGAGCGCGCTGGCCGAAGCGCGGCGGCTGGCGGAGTCTCGTGAGCGGCTGATGCGCGGGGTGACGCATGACCTCAAGAACCCGCTG
>DASQBH010001056.1:0-3653 GCA_035635315.1 Longimicrobium sp. | reverse complement strand
GGGGATGTCCTGGTTCCGCTGGGCCTCCAGCGCGTGCGCCTTCACCCGCTCCAGCAGCTCCGCTACGCTTGGCGAGCACGACAGGTCCACGCGCAGCGCCAGCGTGTTGACGAAGAAGCCGATCAGCTCCTCCACCTCCGGCTGCCCCCGGTTGGCGCTCGGCGTGCCGATCACCACGTCGTCCTGCCCCGACAGGCGGGCGAGCACCGCTGCCCAGCCGGCGAGCAGCGTCATGAACAGCGTCGTTCCGTGCCGCTGCGACAGCGTCTTCAGCGCCTTCGTCAGCGCCTCGTCCAGTTCGATCTGCAGCGACGCACCGGCGAAGTCCTGTCGCGGCGGGCGGGGACGGTCGGACGGCAGCTCCAGCAGCTCCGGCGCCCCGGCCAGCGTCCGGGTCCAGTACTCCGCCTGCGCCTCCAGGACGGGCCCTTCCACCCGGCGGCGGTGCCACACGGCGTAGTCGGCGTACTGCACCGGCAGCGGCGGAAGCGGATCGGGCTCGCCGCGCGCGAAGGCGGCGTACAGCGCGCCCAGCTCGCGGTGCAGCACGCCGACCGACCAGCCGTCGCTGACGATGTGGTGCATCGTCAGCAGCAGCACGTGGTCGTCCGCCGCCATGCGCACCAGCCGCCCGCGGACCAGCGGCCCGCGCGCCAGGTCGAAGGGCACGCTCGCCTCGTCCTGCACGAGGCGGCGCAGCTCGTCCTCCGCGTCCGCCGAGGCACGGAGGTCGTGCTCCACCAGCCGGAACCCGCTCTCCTCCACCGGGGCGATGCGCTGGACCGGCTCGCCATCCACCGCGGGGAAGGTCGTCCGCAGCGCCTCGTGGCGGGCGACGATGCGGTCCAGCGCGCGGACGAGCGCGCCGCGGTCCAGCTCGCCCCGCAGGCGCAGGCGCATCGGGACGTGGTACGCCGCCCCCATCCCCCCCAGCTGCTCCAGGAACCAGAGCCGCTGCTGCGCGAAGGAGAGCGCGATGGGCTCCCCGCGGTCCACCGGCTCGATGGCCGTCGTCTCCGCCCGCCCCGCCGCCTCCAGCCAGCGCGCGAAGTCCGCCAGCACCGGGCGCTCGAACAGCTCGCCCGGCGCCACCTCGGCGCCCAGCGCCCGGCGCACCCGCGAGCCCACCTGCACCGCCAGCAGCGAGTGCCCGCCCAGCTCGAAGAAGTGGTCGCCGCGGCCCACCCGCTCCACCCCCAGCAGCTCCGACCAGATCTCCGCCACCGCCCGCTCGGCCTCGCTCGCGGGCGCCTCGTAGGCGCGCGCGGCAAAGGCGTCGCCCTGCGGCGCGGGGAGCGCCCCGCGGTCCAGCTTTCCGTTGGGAGTGAGCGGAAGCGTCTCCATCCGCACGTACGCGGCGGGGACCATGTACTCCGGGAGGCGCTCCGCCAGGTGCGCCCGCAGCGCCTCGGCCGCGACCTGGCCGCCCACCCAGTACGCCACCAGCCGCCGGTCGCCGCGCGCGTCCTCGCGCGCCAGCACCGCCGCCTCGCGCACGTCCGGGTGCTCGGCCAGCCGCGTCTCGATCTCCCCCGTCTCCACGCGGAAGCCCCGCACCTTCACCTGGCCGTCGGCGCGGCCCACGAACTCCAGCGCCCCGTCCGCCAGCCAGCGCGCCAGGTCGCCCGTGCGATACAGCCGCGCCCCCGCCGCGCCGCCGAAGGGGTCGGGGACGAACCGCCCGGCCGTGAGCCCGGGCCGGCCCAGGTACCCCCGCGCCACGCCCGCGCCGCCCACGTACAGCTCGCCCACCACGCCGGCCGGCACCGGCTCTCCCGCGCCGTCCAGCACGTACGTCCGCACGTTCGCGATCGGCCGGCCAATGGGCGGATTTCCGCTCTCGCCCGCGCCGCATTCGCGCATGGTCGCGCAGACCGTTGCCTCGGTGGGCCCGTAGGCGTTGATGAGCCGGCGGCCCGGCGCCCACCGCTTTACCAGCGCCCCGGTGGCCACGTCTCCCGCCACCACCAGCGTCTGGACCGGGCCCAGGCCTGCGTCGTCCGCCAGCGGCCCCAGCACGGCCGGGGGAAGGGTGACGTGGGTGATGGCGCCGGCGGCGAGCGACTGGAGGAGCGCGTCGCCCGCCAGCACCACGCCGCGGGGGGGGAGGTGCAGCGAGGCGCCCGCGCCGAGCGCCGTGAAGATCTCGGAGACGCAGGCGTCGAAGCTGAACGAGGCGAACTGCAGGACGCGGCTCCCGGGCTCCACCGCGAAGTCCCGGATCTGCGCCAGGGCCAGGTTGCACACGCCGCGGTGCTGCACCATCACGCCCTTGGGGCGGCCGGTGGAGCCGGAGGTGTAGATGACGTAGGCCAGGTGGTCGGGGGTGAGCCCCGCGCGCTCCGGGTTCGAATCGTCCCCATCAGCCCACCCGGACGCGTCCGCGCCGAGCGCCACGACGGGGATCTCCACCCCGGCAAAGCGCCCCGCCAGCGCCGCCCCCGCGAGCAGCACCGCCGGCGCGCTGTCTTCCAGCATGTAGCGCAGCCGTCCGGCGGGGTACGCGGGGTCCAGGGGCACGTACGCGCCGCCCGCCTTGAGCACCGCCAGCACGCCGGCGACCATCTCCACCCCGCGCTCCACGCAGACCGCCACCCGCACGCCGGGGCCCACGCCCAGGGCGCGGAGGTGGTGCGCCAGCCGGTTGGCCCGGCGGTTCAGCTCCGCGTACGTCAGCGTCCCGCCCTCGTGCGCGACGGCCACCGCGTCCGGCGTCCGCTCCACCCGGGCCTCGAACAGCTCGTGCACGCACAGTTCGCGCGGGTACTCCGCGTCCGTGGCGTTCCACTCCCGCACCACCCGCGCCCGCTCGGCGTCCGCCAGCAGCGGCAGCCGCTCCACCGGCCGCCCCTCGTCCGCGGCCATCGCCTCCAGCGCGCGCAGCAGGTAGCCGACGTGGCGCTCCACCGTCGCCCGGTCGAAGAGCGACGTGGCGTAGGTCACGCCGCCGGCCAGCCGCCCGTCCTCCTCGGTAAGGACGAGCGAAAGGTCGAACTGCGCGGCCTCGTGCGGCGCCTCGGCCACGGGCGCCGGCTCCAGCCCCGGCAGCTCCACCCTTTCCGTCGGCGCGTTCTGCCACGCCAGCATCACCTGAAAGAGCGGGTGGTGCGCCGGGCTCCGCGCCGGCCGCACCCGCTCCACCACCTGCTCGAAGGGGATGTCCTGGTTGCGCTGCGCCTCCAGCGCCCGCGCCTTTACCCGCGCCAGCAGCTCGGCCACGGTGGGCGCGCCGGACAGGTCCACGCGCAGCGCCAGCGGGTTCACGAAGAAGCCGATCAGCCCCTCGATCTCCCGCCGCCCGCGGTTGGCGGTGGGCGTGCCGATCACCACGTCGTCCTGCCCCGCCAGCCTGCTCAGCACGGTGGCCCAGGCGCCCAGCAGCGTCATGAAGAGCGTCGTGCCGTGGCGCCGGCTCAGCTCCTTGAGCCCCGCCGTAAGCGCCTCGTCCAGGAACACGCCCACGTTCGCGCCCGCGTGGTCCGGCCGCTGCGCGCGCGGACGATCCGTGGGCAGCTCCAGCACCTGGGGCGCACCCGCCAGCGCCCCCTTCCAGTAGCTCGCCTGCCGCTCCAGCACCTCGTCCTCCACCCAGCGCCGCTGCCACGCGGCGTAGTCGGCGTACTGGATCGGCAGCCCGGGGAGCGGATCGGGCT
>DASQBH010001055.1:0-17229 GCA_035635315.1 Longimicrobium sp. | reverse complement strand
CTGGGGCCTGTTCCGGCACTACTGGGTCCTGATCAAGCTCCTGCTGACCAGCGCTGCCACCGCCGTGCTGCTGCTCCAGCTGGGGCCGATCGGCTATCTCGGGGACGCGGCACGAGGGGCATCGGTGCCGATCGCGGATCTCCGCGGGCTGGGCACCTCGATGGTCATCCACGCGGCGGGCGGCCTGGTGGTGCTGCTGATGGCCACGATCCTGTCGGTCTACAAGCCGCGGGGGCTCACCCGGTACGGGCAGCGCAAGCAGCACGAGCAGCGGAAGCCGCTTGTGCCGTAGGTCTCGCTTTTCCTTCTCCTGGCGCCTACGGCCGCATCGGCGGTGACGTGGCTACCAGCACTGCGGTCACCAGGAGAACCAGGGCGCCGATCGCGATCTCCACCCTGGCGGAGCGGCAGAGCCGCGTGGCGCCGAGCTCGTCGCCGAGTGCCGGCTTCACCTTGAGCCAGTTGTACGCCCCGGTGGCGAACACCCCCGATAGCACGCCAAGCTTCACGAGCAGCGTCCGCCCGTAGCCGCTCTCCCAGAGCGCGGGGATGCTTCCCATGTGCAGCCAGGCCGCGGACAGACCCGTCAGCGTCAGCGCGCCGGCGAAGGCTAGGGCCGTCGGGGAGAAGGCGTTCACCAGCGCCGCGACCGCCGGTCCGCGCTCTTCGCGCTCCAGCCGCATGGCCGCCGGAACGCCCGCCGCAACCAGCACCAGGAGTCCGCCGATCCAACCGCCGGCCGCCAGCACGTGGAGCGCGTCGGCGAGGATGGCGAGGGCACCCAGCTGGGGGGTGGCGGCGGCGTGACCGGACAGCGCGGGCGCGGACGCCAGTGCGAGGGCGCCGAGCCCTGCAAGCAGCCAGGGCGCACCCGGGATCGCCTGGGCGCTGGGCGGGGCGGCATCGCTCCGCTGTTCCGGCTCCGCGTCAAGATGGGGTTGCGCCGGCGCGGAGGGGGATCCAACCAGCACCGGGACGGGCTCGGCCGGTACGGCCTGCCTGATCGGCGCAAGCTCCAGGCGTGGCCTTGCCGCCGCCGCGAAACCCGCCAGGGCCAGCGCCGTTCCCGCTGCCTGCAGCAGCCATCCCCATCCCCAAAGCGTGCGCGTGAGCATCGTGCCCACCAGGGCCGGCTCCAGCGCGCGCACACCGCCGTGCAGGGCATACGACTGCGCGTACAGCCGGAGCACGGCCGCAACGCCCACCAGGGCCGCGGCGGCTAGGCCCAGCCGGGCTGCCCGCGCCGCGGCGGGGCCGAGCAGGTGGCCAACGCCCGGGTACCCCTGGCGCCGGGTCAGCGGCAGCACGGCGAAGCGGAACGCCGCGGCCCCGATCACGCCGGCGAGCGCGAGGTAGGTGAGCCAGCGCACCAGCACGTAGAGCGGGGACTCGGCGTCGAAGCCTTCGCCCGCCGGCAGCGCCGTGGGGTTATGGTGCGTCACGGGCGGGGGGGCCGCGCCGGGCGCCACAGGACCGGCCAGACCTGCCGCGCCAGGGGCGATGACGAACGTGTAGGTCCCGCGAACGGGGTGGCCGTCTGCCCCCGCGACCTGCCAGGCGACGGTGTAGGTGCCCGCCACCAGCCCGCCCCGGACCGGCGCGATGAGCACCGTGGCCGAGTCGGGATCGAGCGTCAGCGGGCCCAGCTCGACGGAGGCGCTGTCGGGGCCGATCAGCTGCAGCCGTGCGACCGCGAGCTCCACGCTCTCGTTGAAGGTGAGCCGAAGCTCGCGCGGGGCGGCGGAGAGGTGGGCACCCTGACCCGGCTCCGACCGTTGGAGGGCGCCATGTGCATGCGCCTGGCGGGGCAAAAGCAGCGTCAGCAGGAGCAGCGTGAGAGCCGCTCTCCACCCGCGGGCGACAGGTCGATACATACGGGTTTTGTCTTCCTTGCCGTAGGGGCGGACAAGCCGCCGGCCAGGCGAGGGTCCGGTGGGACCCTCGCCTCCGTGCGTGGAACGGCACATGGTTGTCAGGGTTGGTGGCTACCCTGCGGCGCGCCCGACGCGCATCACGGCTGTGTCACTACCCGGCGCACGCCGGGATCCGACCAGGCTTCGCGCAGCGCGGAGTCCTGCTGGATCTCACGCTGGACCGCAGGATCCCGCACCAACTCTCCCGCGAGGTCCAGGAGCTTCCGGGTGCCTTCGTCGGCTGCCTGGGAACGCGCTGCCGGGGCACCCGCTCCGTGGGCCATCCCCGCATGCCCGCTGGCGGGGGCGGCGGGGGCATGCTGCATTCCGGCGTGCGCGCCAGCGGACGCGGACGTGCCCTGCCCATGTCCCATGGCTGCGTGGTCCGAGCCCCCGGCGGCCCCATGCTGTGCACGGCCGCTCGCAGCCTGTCCGGCGTGCGCCATCCCGGCGTGGCCGGCACCCTGCGCCTGGGCGGGCGTATGGCCGGCGTGGCCACCCGTAGCCGCGGCCCGGCGCGTTCCGGCCGCGGCGCCGTGGTCCATTCCAGCGTGCGCCCCCGCCGCGCCTTGGCGGGTACCCGTCCCGCCGCCGTGGTCCATCCCGGCGTGGTTGGCCCCCGCCGTCCCGGCGCCGGTGGCTCCGGAGTGGCCCACGGCGGCGTGCCCGGTCGCTCCCGCGGACGCGGCGCCGTGCGCGCTGGAGTGGGCCGGGCTCGCGGGCCCGCCGGCGGCCGCGGCTGCGTGGTCCATCCCCGGCATCGTGGAATGGTCCATCCCCGCCATCCCCTGCGCGGCGCCCGAGTCCGCGGCCGTGGTGTCGTGCATGGCGTGCGCGCTGCCCGCCGCGGGGGTGGCGGCGCTGTCCCGCGCCGCCTGAGCCGGCGGGGCCTCCGATTCGGATCCCCCGGATCCCGAGCACCCCATCACCGCCAGCGCCGCGGCCAGGCTCAAAGCGTACTTCCCATACATCAGGCTTCGCCTCCGTCAGGACGCGGGAACACCGCGTCGGTTTCCTAGTGCCGGTGCTCGGGTGCGGGTGCGGCGGGCCGGCCGCGGCGCAGCTCGGCCAGCCGGCGCTGAACCTCCGGATCGCTCCAGAGCTGGTGCAGCCGCGGGTCCGAGTGGATCCGGGCCTCGACCTCCGGGTCGGAGAGCAGCCGGACGACGAAGTCGAGCGCCTGCGCGCTGTCGGAGGCCGCCGCCCCGCTCCCCTGCATGCTTCCGTGATCCATCCCCTGCATCCCCTGGCCGCCGTGCATCCTGTTCATCATCTGCTGGAGAACGGGATCGGTGGCGACGCGCTCACGGATAACCGGGTCGGCCATCATCCGCTCGTGCATCTCCATCATGAGCGCCATGTCGGGTGAGCCCGCGCCGCCGTGCTGCATCCCCCGCATGGCGTTCTGACCCTGCGCGCCGGCGGCGTTCCCGTGGCCCATCGCAGCGTGGTCCTGCGCGCCCGCCTGCGCCGGCGCTGGCTGCCCGTGGCCCATGGCGGCGTGATCCTGCGCCCCCGCCTGCGCAGACTGCGCCGGCCCGGCACCGTGGTTCATGCCGGCCATGTTGCCGTGCGCCATCACGGCTCCGCGTGCCACGGTGGGCTCGGGGAAGCCGGCCAGGAACCCGGTGACCGGCCCGCCCATGTTCTGGACGCCCATCATCTGCGCCATCTCCCGCCACTCGGCCTCGGTCATCACGAACGACGTGTCGTCGCGGTACCGCTCCGCCGCGCGCAGGATCTCCTCGCGCTTCTTCTCCCTCGGCACCTCCGGCGACGCCAAGATGTCAGAGATGACGTCGTGCATCCCGTGCAGGTTGTCGAAGATGATTGCGGCCTCCGGGTAGCGCGCCGCGAACGTCGGCGCCACTGCCGCGGTCATGGGCATCAGCCGGGGCATGTTCTCGGGCGCGTTCTCCAGCATCTGCCGGAACCGCGCGACCGTCGCCGTCACCCCCGTCTGGCGCTCCTCCGGCGTACGCCCCAGCATCAGGGGCTCATAGAGTCCCACCTGGAGCCAGTGGTAGCCCCAGATCAGACCGTTGAACTTGGGCCAGCCATCCCGGAACGCCGTGGAGTAGTACTGCCCCTCCATCAGCTCCATGTTCTTCGGCACCGAGCTGAACGCCACGTCCGGGCGGCTCTTGTAGTAGACGAGCAGGTCCGCGATCTCGGCGTCCTTCTCCGCCTGCGACAGCCGGTCGTCGCCAAGCACGTCGTAGATCTGCCGGTGGAGGATGTGCGCCCACTCGAACATCAGCTTCGCCTCGGGGGCGAGCTTCACGTACGCGATCTCGATCGCGCCCTCCTCCAGCGGCAGCCGCGGCGGGCTCACCAGCAGGCGGCGGGTGATGAAGTTGTACTCCCGCTCCTCCAGGTCCGACGCGGGCGCGCCGGGCCGCGTGTACAGCTTCTCGTACAGGATCGCGTGCCCGTAGTCGAACGCGTTGAACAGGCGGTCGGCCCCGGGATAGTTGCGCCGGAACACCCAGTTGTGGCTGGCCGGCATGTAGAACTGCTCGTACTGCTGCGACCACTGCGCCTGGGCCGGCTCCGCGACCGCTCCCAGGCTAAGCGCCAGGGCCGCTGCGCCGATCGCGGCGCGGGCTCGGGACTGCATCGTCATCACGTCATCCTCCAATCAGGTCAGGACCGGCCATGGCGAACCGTCCGAATCGAGTGCTCTAGCGGATCGGGAGCAGGCTGCGCACCGCGAAGGCGTGCGCGGCCCCGAAGGTGAAGAACCAGCCCTGCTCGCCGCCGGCGAAGCGGCGTCCGACGCCGAAGTCGATGTTGAACTGCGGGCTCGTTTGGTACCGGAAGCCCGCCTCGGCCGTCCACGCGAGATCCTCGTCCTCCACTAGCGGCTGCTCCGCGAACACGTCCGCGGTGACCAGGAGCGAGCGGAGCGGAAAGGTGCGGTCCACGGCGACGCCGGCCATCCAGCGGGACGCCTCGCCCACCTCGTCACCCTCTTCCGCGTCCGAGCCGAGCGTGTACTGCCCGTTCACGTGGAAGCGAGCCCACGAGAAGGTCCGGGTCGCGATGCCCTTGAGCGACGTGTACGCACGGTCCGGGGCCAGGCCGCCGACCGGCAGCAGCACCTCGGCACCGACGGCGAGCGCCGGCAGGGTGCCCGTCTCCACGTTCAGGTTGTGAAGCGCGGCGATCTCGATCCCCGCCAGGCCTTCCGTCCTGCCCTCCTCACCGGCGTCCTGGAACGCGAGCGGAAAGCCGACCTCGAGCTGCGTGCGCGGCAGGATGCCGTACGCCAGCTCGGGCGCGATCTCCCAGTGGTAGGCGCCGCCGCTCTCGCGCTCCATGCGGATGGGGGCGAGCTGCAGTTCGAAGGCGTAGCGCTCGACGGGGTAGGCGTCCTCGATCGTCACGGGACGGCCCTTATCGGTGTTGTAGTAGTCGGTCTGCGCGCCTGCCGGGCGCACCACTACCCCTATGGCCAGCACGGCCGTGGCGGCCGCGTAGGTTCGAGTCCTCATGCTCTCCATGCTTGGTGACTGGCTGTTCGTCGTCCGAGGAGGTCTGCTCCCGGAGCTGGGATTTTACCCAGCATAAAACGTGCTCGCAAGGGGCTGGGCGTTTATGCCCCGCCCGCGCGTGGCTACCGCGCGCTCCTGTACATCATGTCGATGAGCTCATCGTACATCGACTCCGCGACCTGGTCGTCGCCGCCGCGGATGGCGGAGGTGGCGCAGTGCTTCAGGTGGTTGCGCATGAGCTCCCGGCCCACCCCGCGCAGCGCCTCGTGGACAGAGGCGATCTGGGTCAGGATGTCGGCGCAGTAGCGGTCGTCCTCCACCATCTTCTGGAGGCCCCGGACCTGGCCTTCGATCCGGCGCAGGCGCTTGAGGTTGCGGTCCTTGACGGCTGCGTCCACGCCATGCGCCTTGCGCCCCGTCTCGTCGTGCGTGGCGCAGCCGCACCCGCAGGCCTGGGTCTCCGCCGCCTCTTTGTCCCGCTGCTCGGTCACCGTCGCCATGATCTCGTCTCCGTTGTCTCGCTGGGCGTGAGATATACCCCCTGCCCCTACTTCCCGTTCCCGCCCGGCAGGGGTCATGCCGCCTGGAGCGCCGTCTGCTCCATGATGCCGATGACCTCCTCCAGCGTGGAGCGGCCGCGGTCGCGCGCGTACCAGCGCCGGATCTCGCGGTACCGTGCGCCCTTGTCCAGCGCCTGACCGTCGGTGCGCACCCACGCCTGCAGTGGGTCCGGGCGAGAGCCCCACCAGCCGACCTCCCGGAACGCCTCGTCCAGGACCATCACCACCGGGATGGCCCGCGCGCCGTCGGACAGATGCGGGTCCATCAGGTCCGGTTTGGCGTCGCGGCCCAGGATACGCAGGTCCAGCCCGGGAACCGCCTCCGCCAGCCTGGCCAGCACCGGCACGGTGTTTACCGCGTCGCCGCACCAGTCCTCCGCCAGCACCAGCAGGTGCCGGGCGGGGAGCTGCCGCGCCCGCTGCGCCAGCTCCTCCGGGACGCTTGCCCGGGCGTACACCGACCGCCAGAGGTCCTGGTTCTCCCGGGCGCCGGCGATGAACTGCTCGATGGTGGCGCCGCTCTCGTACCGCTCCCTCGTGATCATCATCCGTGTGTCCTTGTGTGCGCCCCGGCCCGCAGGCCGGGGCGCGGTGTGCTTACGTCGCCCGGAACCGCCGCAGGCGCAGGCTGTTGCCGACTACGCTCACCGAGCTGAACGCCATGGCCGCGCTGGCCAGGATGGGGCTCAGCAGCAGCCCCAGCGCCGGGTACAGTACGCCGGCGGCGATCGGGATTCCGACGACGTTGTAGATGAAGGCCCAGAACAGGTTCTGCTTCATGGTGCGCATGGTGGTCCTCGACAGGGCGATGGCGGATGCCACGCCGCGCAGGTCGCCGCGCATCAGCGTGACGTCCGACGCCTCGATGGCGATGTCCGTCCCCGTGCCGATGGCGATGCCGACGTCCGCCTGGGCCAGCGCGGGGGCGTCATTGATGCCGTCGCCCACCATCGCGACCACCTGTCCCGCCTCCTGCAGTCGCCGGATCTCCGCCACCTTGCCTTCCGGCAGCACGCCGGCCACCACGCGGTCCACGCCCGCCTGCCGGGCCACCGCGTCCGCCGTGCGCGGGTTGTCGCCCGTGAGCATGACCACCTGCAGCCCCATCCGGTGCAGCCGGCCGATGGCTTCGCGCGAGGACGCCTTGATGGGGTCCGCCACCGCCAGCAGCCCCGCCAGCTCGCCGTCCACGTCCACGAACACCGGCGTCTTCGCTTCACCGGTGAGGCGCGCCGCGGCATCCGCCAGCACGTCCACGCGCAGGCCGTAGTCCGCCAGCAGCGCCTCGTTGCCGATCACGACTGCGCGCCCTTCGACCACGCCCATGGCACCGCGGCCGGTGATCGACTGGAAGCTCTCCGCCTGCACGAGCGGGAGACCCGCGTCCTTCGCCCGGCGCACGATCGCGTCGGCCAGCGGATGCTCGGACGAGGATTCAACGGAGGCGACCAGGCGCAGCAGCTCGTCCTCACGCCCCGCCCAGGCCGGCGTCGCGACGATGTCCGTCACGGTCGGCCGGCCCTCGGTAATCGTGCCTGTCTTGTCCAGCACCACGGTGCGGATGTCGCCCGCGCGCTGCAGGGCCTCGCCGCCCTTGATCAGCACGCCCATCTCGGCGCCCTTGCCGGTCGACACCATTACCGCCGTCGGCACGGCCAGCCCCATGGCGCACGGGCAGGCGATGATCAGCACCGCCACGGCCGCCGCGAAGGCCCTCACGCCCGGTGCCGCGTCCGCCGCCACGAACCAGAGCACGAAGGTGGCGATCGCGATGGAGATCACGACGGGGACGAAGACGGCGCTGATGCGGTCCGCCAGGCGCTGGATCGGCGCACGCGAGCCCTGCGCGTCGCGCATCAGCTTGACGATCTGCGCCAGGACGCTGTCTGCGCCGAGCGTGGTCGCGCGGTAGCGGAACGCGCCCGTGCGGTTGATCGTCGCGCCGATCACGCGGTCGCCGGCCGCCTTCTCCACCGGCAGCGACTCGCCCGTGAGCATCGACTCGTCCACGGCACTGCTGCCGGAGACGATCTCCCCGTCCACGGGGATGCGCTCGCCGGGGCGGACGACCACCACGTCCCCGTGCCGCACCTCCTCCACGGGCAGGTCCACCTCTGCCCCGTCGCGCAGCACCCGCGCGGTCTTCGGCTGCAGCTGCACGAGCGAGCGGAGGGCGGACGAGGTCTGCCGCTTGGCCCGCGCCTCCAGCGCGTTGCCCATCAGGATCAGGGCGATGATGAAGACGACGGCCTCGTAGTAGACGTCCGGGTTCAGGCCGCGGCTCAGGAAGAAGCCGGGCGCCACCGTCGCCACCACGGAGTACAGGAACGCCGCGCCGGTGCCGACGGCCACGAGCGTGTTCATGTCGGCCGAGTGGTGCCGGAAAGCGGCCCAGGCGCGGGTGTAGAAGTGCCGCCCCGCCCACGCCATCACCCCCGCCGTCAGCGCCAGCAGCCCGTACGACAGCACCGGCGCGGGCACCCGGTACAGCCAGGGGAACGCGCCCTCCAGCAGCGGGTTCAGCCATCCCATGGTCCAGCGCATGAACGGGTCGGCCACGGGGCCGTGCTGCCCGTGCGCGCCCGCCGCCATCAGGGGCATGGAGACGATCATCGCCACCATCGCCACGACGAAGCTCACGCCCGCCTTGAGCCGCAGCTCGCGGAACTCCTCGTCCTGGGCCCGGTCGCGGGCCTCCTGCTCCTCGAACGCCGTCTGATCCGGCGGCGCGAGGTCGGCCCCGTAGCCGGTCCCGCGGATGGTCTCCACCAGTCGCTCGGGGGAGATCATGCCGGGGTCGAACTCGACCGTGGCGTTCTTCATCATCAGGTTCACGGCCGCGCCGCTGACGCCCGGCGTCTTCTCCAGCGCGCGCTGCACGCGGCCGGAGCACGCGGCGCAGGTCATCCCGCTCACCGGGATGGTGACCTTCTCCGCCGTGGCGGCCGGAGCCGCATGGGCCGCGTGATCGTGGTCCCGCACGGGGACCGTCTCGGTAGCCATCCGCCTACCCCTCCCGTTCCTCGACGATGAGCCTGCCGCGGAGCATGCCCATGCCGCATGTGAACTGGTACGTGCCCGCCTCGCGCGGGGTGATCTCCACCGCCGTCTTCTGGTGCGCCGGCAGGAAGCGGCGGATGCCGAACTCCGGGATCACCACCTCTTCCGAGCACCCGCTCGTCTCCTGCCGGTCGAACACCAGCCGCACCGGCGAGCCCGCCCTGACGCGGACCTGCGCGGGGTCGTAGCCGCCGCGCACGCCGATGGTCACCTCCTGGGTACCGCCGGCCGGCGCGGCCGCCGTGGCGACCGAGCGGCCGGCGAGGAAGAAGTACCAGTTCACCCAGAGGATGGCGGCCAGCCCTCCCAGCACCACCAGCCAGTCGGTCGCGCTCATGGTCAGCTCCCCGCCACCTGCGCGGCGTAGCCTTCGGCGGACACGGCCTGCGCGATGCGCTCCGGCGTCACCGCCTGCGGATCGTATGCGACCGTGGCCGAGCCCACCTTGACCTCCTGCACCTCAACGCCCTCGAGCTGGCCCAGCGCGCCCTTCACCGCGGCGACGCAGTGCCCGCAGCTCATGCCCTGGATGGCGATCGTCGTCTGCTCCATCGTGCCTTATCTCCGTCTAGTTTATACCCCCTGCCCCTATGGGCGACGGTCGGAATATGTATACCCCCTCCACCTATGTCAAGAGGTTCGCCGGGCGCGCGGCTTGCCACGTCCCCGCGTCCCCGAATCTGGATGTGTGTGAGCACCAGGAGACCGATAGATGAGCAGGAGAACGGCAGAGGTGCCGAACGGGATCATGATCGCTCCCGCCGGCATGGCGAAGATCCCCAAGGGCAGCGAGATCAAGACGGGCGTTCCGCCAGCGATGGACCTGGACGAAGCGGCCCGGCTGGTCGAGGGGCCGATGCTCGCCCTCTGTGGCGTGGTGCGGAGCGACGACCCCGACCAGCACCTCGCCTTCCAGTACGTGCGCGATGCGTTCTTCCTGCCAGAGGTCGCTGCGCGCGACCAGGACGGCGGCACGGAACTCGGCGGCGCCCTGGTCGTGTTCCCGGCGGAGGCCCCGCACGAGCACCGCGTCTACCTGAATGACGAGGTGCGTATCCGAGCGGACGCGCGCGCCAAGTATGGCGGGGTCGCGGGCGACCCGCTCCGCTCCGGCGACCTCTACGATCTGGCCAACCTGCGCCTGGAAGGCGTTCGCGAGGGGCAGGACGGCTTCTTCTGGGTGACTCAGGAACCGGGGCGGTTCGCGCTCTACTTCGACCTGGTGCCGGTGCTCGAGGACGAGCAGATGCCTGCGGAGGCGCGCGCCGCGCTGACGGCCGAGATCATGGACGCGATGGCGCAGGAGTACCTGCGCGGGTTCCTCCGTCACGCGTTCGAGGCGGACGAGGGGGTGCAGGAGCGGATGGCAGCCGACGGCTGGGTGCCGGCGCCGGCGCTCCTGCCCGAACCATGGGCTTCGATGTCGCGCGCCCACGCGGAGGGAAGGGAGGCGGATGCCGAGGCGCTTGCGGCGGAGGCCCTGCCGCGGGAGCGGGTGGACGCCATGCTGGCCGCCTGGTGCGCGGACGAGCCGTTCACGTCCGAGCGGCCGTTCCTGGAGGCGGCGGTCGAGCGGTGCTTCGCGGGCGACTACATCAGCTCGGTCTCGGTCGCGCTTCCGCGGCTGGAGGGGATCGCGAACCGCGTCCGCCGCGACAACCAGCTGCGCGCGGAGAACAGCGTCGGCAAGGCGATGGCCGACCTCGACGCCGTCTCCTCTGGCCCGACGAAGGGAAGATGGTTGCGGGGCCAGGTGCTGGAGCGGTTCGAGGCGTTCGTCCAGCGGTTTCTGAACGCCCACACGAACTCGCGCGCACAGGGCCCGATCCTGACGAGGGGCAGGCATGGCCATGCCCATGGCGCGAGCGACGCGAGCGTCTACGACCGCCGCTATGCCCTGCAGGTGCTGCTGGCGCTCGACGCGCTGCACTTCGTGCTGAAGCGCTAATCCGGATGCGGTTCATGCAAACGACGGAAGAGAGGCCTGGCACCGGCCAAGCCTCGCTTTTCGTCTCACCCGTTCGATTGCGGCGGGGCTACGCCACCGGCGCGTGGGGGCACAGCCGTCCGGCCTGCGGTGGCACTCCCCAGCGGCAGAAGAGGTGCCCGAAGGGCGACTCGCCCGGATGGCCGCAGTGGTTGGACGGGTGTGCCAGGTGGTCGACGGGCAGCGGGTGCGACATGATCGCGCCCGAGGCGCCCACCAGCGCCAGCGCCAGCATCGCCCCCACCACGGACTTGCGCGTCAGCCGGCTCACGGGGGCTGGCTCCTCGCCCGCGAGCCGGCGGATGCGTCGGTCGAGGAGGTCGGTGCGCTGGGCGAAGCCGACTCCCTCCCCCCACGCCGGGCCCGCCGTGCGCCAGGACGCGAGGGACAGGATCGCCGAAGCGAGGGCGAGCGGCTGCCCCAGGGCCGCGCGGTCGTCGGCTTGGATCTCGGCCTCGTCCGCGATGTCGTCTGCCAGGCGTCGGAGCACGGGCAGCCAGAACAGGGTCAGCGCCAGGAAGCGCAGCAGCGACAGGCGCAGCGGGTCCCGCCGGGTCATGTGAGCACCCTCGTGCGCCAGCACCGCCTGCAGTTCATCCGCCGAGAGCCGGTCGGCCAACGCTTCAGCCACGAAGATGCGCGGCCGGAACCAGCCGGCCGTGAAGGCCGGGTTGGGAAGCCCGCGCACCACACGAACCCTGCCCGGATCAAGCTTCGCGGCGGCGGCCGCCGCCCAGAACGGATCGCCCTCGCCGGGCGCGGCGGAATGCAAGGATGCGAGCGTCGACCGTACGCGCCGTGCAGCCCTGAACCGGTCGTACAGGGCGTAGGCCAGGCCCAGGATGACCAGCGCGTGGAAGAGGAGGTGAACCGGGCGCAGGAGCGTGTGCAGCGCGATCAGGCACAGGGCCCCCAGGTGATCCTGGCCGCGGAGCCCCTGCTCCAGCCCCGCGGCGAAATGGTGGCCGAACAAGGGGCTGACGCTGAATAGCAGCAGCGTCCCGATCCCGAGCAGCAGCGTTCGCCGGTGCGCCTCTTCCCGGGTGACGAGCGCCGCGCTGCGTCCGGGCGCCGTTGCGCTCATCGGTTCTCCTGCTCCTTGATGCGCTTCTCGATCAGTCGGGCGAGCTCCGCGAACTGCTCCGGATCGCGCTCCGCAAGCACGTCGACGAACGAGGCGGTCACTGCGTCCGGGCCGAAGGAGAGGATGCCCTCCACGACCTGGCGCGAGGCCTGCGACCGGAACTCGTCCTCAGTCAGCGTGGGCTCGTAATGGAGGAGGTCGTCCCGCTTCTCTCGCCGGAGCAGGCCCTTCTCCACCAGCTTGTTGAGAACGGTGATCACGGTGTGGATTGCAACCGTGTGCTCTCGCGCGACACGCTCGTGGACTGTGCGAGCGGACGAAGGGCGGCCAAGCGCCCACACCACGCTCATCACACGCGCCTCGAGGTCGCCGAGCACCTTCGCCAGCCCGTCGGCGGAAAGGCGTACCGTGTCGTGGAGGCGAAGGGGCTCGGATCGATGCGGCTTCACGTCGTCGGCGCTCATCAGTACCCGTGTAGCAAGAGGATTATCTAGGATACAAGACATTTTACTCTGAGTAAAGAGCAAGGGGCCTCCGAGCCGGTACAGCCGGGCTGCACCAGCGCCTGCCGAGGCGGCAGACGCGATTCTCCGTAAAGCGCGTGGTCGGTGGGCTTTCCGCGCCAACGGGCGCTCTGCTCACACAGCAGACCGGCGCCCCGAGCGATCCCAGCCGAGAAGACTGCTTTCTGGCCGAATTCCTAGACGAACGCGCCTGGCACCTGTCGCTCGCCGGTGCCGTGCTGATGCGTGTGCGCGATGGTGTCGCTGGCCTGCCCTCGAAACCCAGAGGACGCCGCGGAGCGGCGGGTGAGCGCACTTTTCGACAATTCTCTTGACGGGCGAAACGCGTGCGTGCATAGTTGCGGACCGGGTCCGATCCACATCAACCGAGGGGAGATTCATGTCGCAACAGACCGAGCAGGCTCCCGGCAATGTCGCGGTGGAGGACGGGAGGCTGTCCGAGAACCGCTTGGCCGCGACGCAGAACCCGGCGCTTGCGCGCCTCGCCGGTGCGGTCGCTGCCCAGAGCACGACCGACCCCGCGGAGAGCTACAGCCGGATGCACCACCGCCACAACCGGAACTGACTTCTCTCCCGCGTGTGTGGTCCCTTACCCGGCCTGCCCGGCCGCTCGGTGTGAGCGGCCGGGCAGGGCTGTCTTGGGAGTTCGCCAGTCGCTTTGACCCGTAATCCCATGCATCGTTTGCCATGATCCCGCCTTCCCCATCCCCGGTCGCCGTCCAGCCCACGGCCCGCTTCTGTGCGGCGCTCCTGAAGGTTGCTTCACGGTGCAACCTCAACTGCGACTACTGCTATGTCTACCAGCACGCGGACAGTTCGTGGCGCGCGCAGCCGAAGCTAATGTCCGAAGCCACCGCCCGTCAGTTCGGCCTGCGCTTGGACGAGTATGTGGCCGCACAGGGGCTGGATCGGTTCTCGGTGATTTTTCACGGCGGAGAGCCGCTGCTCTACTCCGCGGAAGGCTTGGCGCGCCTTGCCGGGATCGTCCGGGGTGCGGTGCGTTCGTCCTGCGCCTTGGAGTTCTCGCTGCAGACCAACGGCGTGCTCCTGACGGAAGAGGCGCTGGGCGTGCTTGCGGCGAGGGGCATCTCCGTCTCGCTGAGCCTCGACGGGCCCAGGCACGTGCATGATCGCCATCGCCTCAACCACGCGGGGGAGTCGACGTTCGATGCGACGCTCGCCGCGCTCCGCCGGCTGCGCGCGGCGGAGCCGGGCACCTTCTCGGGTGTGATCGCGGTCATCGACGCCTCGGTGCCACCGCGCGATCTGTTCGAGTACTTCGCGCCGATGGACCTGCCGCGCCTCGACTTCCTGCTCCCTGACGCGACCCACGCTGCTCCGCCAGCCGGCCGGAGTGAGGACGAAGACCGCTATCGGCGGTGGCTCGAAGAGGCGTTTGAGCTGTGGTTCCGGGAGTATCCCCAGGTCCCGATCCGCTGGTTCGACGCCGTGCTGGGCACCCGGGTCGGCGTTCCCAGCCCGACGGACGTGATGGGCTTTGGCAACGTCAGCCTGATCGTGATCGAAACCGATGGGTCCTATACGGACCACGACGTGTTCAAGATCACGGGCGACACCGGCGCGCAGCTCGGCGCCTCCGTGTTCAATGCGGCGTTCTCGGACGTGGCCCAGCACCCAAAAGTGCGGGAGCATGGGCACCGGCTCACGTTTGAGGGGCTGGCGGCCGAATGCATGACGTGCCCGGTGGTGGAGGCCTGCGGCGGCGGCTGCGTGATGCACAGGGCCCATCCGGAGCGTGGGCTCGAGGCGCCCACCGTCTACTGCGGCGAGATGTTCGGGTTGCTCGGTAAGGCCACGGAGCTCTTGCGGGAATCGCTGTCAGCTTCCGCAGGCGGCGGCGGAGACCGCCTGGATATGCGTGGGCCGGAACTGCTCCGGCGATGCGTGGAGTGGCGGCGGGAGACTGAGGATCGTGCCGATGAGGCGGCGGGCATGCGCGGCCTGGAGCGCAGGAACGCGTCCGCGGCCGCGATCCTCCTGCCCATCGCCTCGGATGCGGAGCCAGCGCCGGAGGTGAGCGCGCCAGATCCGGTGTGTGTTTGGCTGGGTTCCATTCGCATCCAGGCGAGCGACCCCCGACTGATGGAGCCCTTCCTGGAATCTGTTCGTGAGCTGGCAGCGGACTCGCCTGAAGTGCGCCACGCGGTGGCCTCGCTGGATACGGTGGAGGAATGCCTCCGTGCCCTGGACCCGCATCTGCCGGGTGCGATGGCGGCCCTGCTGTCGGACATCATCTTCGTCGAGAGTACGGTTCCCGACGAGGGGGGGATCTTCTCCTTCAGTGACGACAAGGCGCCGAACGTCCTGTACGTGGCGGCCTACGCCGGCGGCGAGCCCATCGCTCCGGACGACTTGGCCGACTCGATCTATCACGAGTTCCGGCACCAGGTGCTGTACCACTACGAGCGGAGCGGGGCACTGCTCTTTGACCGGGTGTACCCGCGCTTCCCGGCGCCATGGCGGCCGGGGCTCCGTCAGTCCAGCGGCTTCCTCCACGGGACCTTCGTCTTCACCGGGCTGGCGCAGTTCTGGGCCGCTCTCGCGGACAATCCGGTCCGGGGGACGGATGTCTCCAAGGCGGGGCGCAACGCAGCCCGCGCCACAGAGCAAGCGGCGTACGGGATCCGCTGCTTGCGGGAGTTCGCTCTGCTGACCCCACGAGGCATGCGGCTCATCGACGACCTGGCTGACGAGATGGGCGTCCCGGACGAGCGGATGCAGGCGCCCGGACTTCTGGCGATGGCCATGGTCTGATGGACAAGAAGAAGCCGCGCCGGCGGCGCGCGGAAAAGCGCCCGGCGAAGAAGCCAAAGCCGTTTGTCCGTTCTGACGAGCCGCGGGCGACGGACGACGACGTGGAACTACTTGAAGGAAGGGGTAGCCTCAAGACTGGCGGTGGCTCTGGCGGCCATTTCTGGCATGTCATCTTCTGCGGGACGAAGGCAGGTCGCGCCTACATCAACTACCATGAGAACGAGGCCGGCGAGCCGCGGCCTTCGGTCACAGTGATGCTGAACCAGCAAAGCCACGGCCGCGGGATCGGCACGATCGCGTTCCGCCGGGCTGCCGAGCTGAGCCAGTACAACGAGGTCTACGCGACGGTCGCGAAGAAAAACATCGCTTCACGCAACGCCTTGGAGCGAGCGGGCTACGTCGTGGCCGAGGAGCAGAAAAGCTCCGAGCTGTACATGGTCTGGAGGCGTGATGCCGGCTGAGTTTCGTGGCCTCGTCGAGCCGGGCCACCTGGGGGATCAGCATCCTGCCGTACAGGTCGTGTATCCGAAGGCTGCCGCGGGGAATCAGGACACTGCCATCAACGAGCTGATCGAGGCGTTTCCGGACCACGAGCCCGTGCCGGTGTCGGAAACCGACGACGTCTGGCAGTTCCGGCTTGTCTGGACCTCCGATCCCCTGTTCGTGGATCCTGGCGTGTCGCAGGCGGCGCAGGCCCTCTACGGCCTTGAATGGCCCGAGGTCGGCGGGTACCGGGAAATCCACCGCTGGGGTGGACGGGACGTGGTGTTCTCGATGGTGCATGCATGGGCACTGCTCGCCGGCTCCATGGCGGTGGCCCGGCGTGGGGGCCGGCCGCTCGGCCACATAGTGCACGTGGATGATCACACCGATCTGGGCGCTTCCATGCTCCAGCGGCTCCCCGCGGAGGGAACGCTTGGGGATCAGGTCTTCGGATCGAAGATCATTCTGGCGGATCCGGACTCCGTTGTCGCCGCGATCCGCCGGGGCGCGGTAAACAAGGGAAACTTTCTCACCGCTTATCTCCTGGGCTATCCGGGCGCCCGCGTCGTATACGTCGGGGAGCGCTTGCATGAGGAGGAGTTCTTGGTCGTGGGCGGGACGGAGCCGGCCACGCTGGGCGGGCGTTCCTTCGCCCGCACCCGGTTCCGGCTCGATCCTGTGGGTAGCGCGGAGGGGACGTTCCGTCAGACCCGCTCGGTTCCGGACGCTGCCGTGGCCGAGGGCGCGGGGGTGTGGCTGGACGTGGATCTGGACTACTTCTCCAACCGGTACAATGGGGACTCCGACAACTTTTCCGCTGTCCCGCAACCGGGCGAGCACGAGATGGTGATGCGGCGCGTGGACCGGTTCCTCCAAGAGTTGGCTTCTGTCAGCTGGCTCTCGGAGATCGAGGCTGTGTCCATCGCCGTTTCTCCCGGGTTCTTCCCGGCCGATCACTGGGCTGGTGCCATTCCGGCCATACGCGACGGGATCCGGCAGATACTGGAGTCCTGATGCCGGATTCACCTGCGGAGGCGGCACCCGTGCCCGGCAGGGCGGCGGGCGCGGCAGCCGCTTTTGCGGCTCTCCCGCATGAGCTTCTTCCGATGTCGGCGAAAGTCGACTTTCTGCACCTGCTCGGGCTGGAGAAACCGGCCGTGCGCACCAATGTGCCCGAGCAAGCGATGCCGGCCCTCAGGCGCTGGTGCCTGCGCTACGGCTATGGCTGGGACGCGGACGATGAAGGGTACTGCTGCGTGGCCTCCAGCGGGGGGCTGGCCCGAAAGGTTCTGGAGGTGGACCGGCGGGTCGAGCCGCACGAGACGGAACTGGGCCTTCTGCTCGGC
>DASQBH010001054.1:0-3433 GCA_035635315.1 Longimicrobium sp. | reverse complement strand
GCTCCGCGTCATGACGTGCGACTCGATCAGCTCAGGTAACGGCCTTCTTCGGTGAGCTGGCGCAGCAGGGCGCCGCGCTCGTTCTCGGCGAAGGCCAGGCGGCGCGTCTCGGAGGTGGCGGGGCGGCGGGCGCCGCACGCGTCGCAGGCGAGGAAGCGCTCGTCCCACATCCACTCCTCCGCCCACACGCCCGTGCAGTCGGCGCGCACGTGGCGCGGCGGCTCGGGGGCGGGCGCCGCGACGGCCTCCTGCACCTCCAGCAGGGGCTCGAAGTGGCAGCTGAGGCAGGGCACCGTGTGCGGCAGGCTGATGCGCTCGCCCAGCGACATGCGCAGGTGTCCGCCGCAGCGCGGGCACTGGCCCACGAACCAGCGCACCCGGTAGCGCCCGGTCCAGAACAGGTGCGCCAGGTAGCCCCCAGTGCACAGGCAGAGCACGGGAAACGGGTAGTGCGGGGGGACGATGAAGGTAAAGGGCGCGATGCCCCAGAAGATGGCGATGGAAAGAATGGCCTTGATCGCGCGCCCCGGGACCGGCTGGTACACCAGGCCCACCCGCGCCGGGGCGGGCGGGTAGGCGCACAGGACCATCTGTACCGGCGGGGCCTCGGTGGTCGCGTTCATGGTCGCCTCCGGGTGCATCGCTCTCCCCTGCAAAATACGCATCCGGCACCCTTCGTTCCACCCCCCAGCCGCCATCCCCGAAACGCGAAGGAGGGGCCGCAGGACGGCCCCTCCTCTTACGATCTTCCGCCCGCCCGCGTCACCACCAGACCTTCAGCACGCAGGCGTCCGCACCCTGTTTGCGGCAGCTCTGCTCGTCCACGTGGCGCACGTGGACGGCGGGCACCTGGTCGGGCTTGAAGCGGCGGCACAGCTCCTCGACCACGTTGCGGTCCAGCTCGCACGGGTACGGGTTGCGCACCCGCACCGTGCACGAGCGGTCGCCCGTGCGCTCGTAGCGAAAGCCGCCCACGTCGCTGCCGTCGTGGCGCGTGTGGTAGTCGTCGTTCAGCGTCGAAAGCGCGTCGTGAATGGACTCCAGCTGCGGCGGGAAGGTGGCCTCCTGCACCAGCTTTCGGCCGATGCGGGCCAGGGTGTTGGGGCCCACCTTCTCGTACACCGCGCGCTGCGCGTCCAGGTACGACTGCAGCGAATACCACTCCGCGGGCTGCGGATCGGGAATGCCGTTCTCCGCGAGGATCTGCAGCCCACGCGGCCCGTAAAAGCCGAGCGCCGAGACGAACGCCCGGACCGACGCCCCCAGCACCCGGTCGCGGGGCGAGCTTGCCTTGAATGCCTGCATCTTCTGGCCTGCCTGATGAGTATGCGAACCGCGGACGCGCCGCGGGGAAAACCATGGGTTCCAAACGCGATGAGCCCCGATCCGGACGGATCCGGATCGGGGGCCATCATCCAGCCTCGTGCGGTCAGCCGACGACCAGGTTGAGCAGGCGGTCGGCAACGAAGATCGTCTTGCGCACCTGCTTGCCCTCGATCCACCGCTGCACGTGCTCGTCCGCCAGGGCGGCGTCGCGCGCCTCCGCCTCGGCGATGCCGCGCGCCATGGGCATGCGCGCGCGCACCTTGCCGTTCACCTGCACCACGAACTCCACCGTATCGGCAACCGCCTTCTCGGCGTCGAACGAGGGCCACCGCGCCCCGGCGAAGATGGACTCGGCGTGCCCCAGCCGCTCCCACAGCTCCTCGGCCAGGTGCGGCGCGAACGGGGCCACCAGCCGCACCAGCGGCTCCACCGCGGCCCGCTCCGGCGTGCGGCCGCCGGCGCGGACGGTGTTCAGGTACTCCATCATCGCCGCGATGGCGGTGTTGTAGCTCAGGACCTCCAGGTCCTCCGTCACCTTCTTGATCGTCGCGTGCAGCTTCTGCTCCACCCCCGCGTCCAGCGGCCGGTCCACCGCCGACAGCACGGAGTCCCACACGCGGGAGAGGAAGTTGTACGGGCCGCTGATGCCGCTGTCGCGAAAGTCGCCGCCCTCCTGGTACGGGCCCAGGAAGATCAGGTAGGTGCGGATGGTGTCCGCGCCCCACTCGGCGATGTACTTGTCGGGCACCACCACGTTGCCCCGCGACTTGGACATCTTGGAGCCCTCCTTGACGATGAGCCCGTGCGCCCTGAAGCGGGTGAACGGCTCCTCGA
Source organism: Longimicrobium sp. (assembly GCA_035635315.1). Lineage (GTDB taxonomy): Bacteria > Gemmatimonadota > Gemmatimonadetes > Longimicrobiales > Longimicrobiaceae > Longimicrobium. The sequence goes on along the minus strand of DASQBH010001054.1, from coordinate 1,273 downwards.
AGTGGATGTGCCCCATGTCCTTGAGCGCCATCGTCACGAAGCGCGCGTACAGCAGGTGCAGCACCGCGTGCTCGTTGCCGCCGATGTAGCTGTCCACCGGCAGCCACTTCTGCGTGATCTGCGGATCGAACGGCACCGCGTCGTGATCCGTGGACGGATAGCGCAGGAAGTACCAGGCGCTGTCCAGAAAGGTGTCGCTCACGTCCGTCTCGCGCCGCGCCTCCCCGCCGCAGCTGGGACACGTGGTACGATACCACTCCTCGTGCCGCGCCAGCGGCGAGATGCCGGACGCGTCGGGCTTGTAGTCCTGGATGAACGGCAGCTCCACCGGCAGCTGGTCCTCCGGCACGGGGACGATGCCGCACGCGTCGCAGTACAGGATGGGGATGGGCGGGCCCCAGTACCGCTGCCGGCTGATGGTCCAGTCGTGCAGGCGGTAGTTGATGCGCTGCTCGCCCAGCCCCATCCCCGCCAGCCACTCGGTGACGGCGCGCTTGCTCTCCGCGACCTCCATCCCGTCGAACCGGCCGCTGTTCACCAGCCGCCCGGGCCCGGTGTACGCCTCCGCCAGCGGCGTGTCCGCGTCGTCCCCCTCGCCCGCCACCACGCGGACGATGGGGAGCCCGAACTGCCGCGCGAACTCGAAGTCGCGCTCGTCGTGGCCGGGGACGGCCATGATGGCGCCCGTGCCGTACTCCATCAGCACGTAGTCGGCGATCCAGACGGGGACCTCCTCCTTCGTGGCCGGATTGACGGCGTAGCCGCCCGTCCACACGCCGGTCTTGGTCTTGTCCGTCTTCTTGCGCGTCACCAGGTCCTGCGCCGACGCCTGCCGGCGGTACTCGTCCACCGCGGCGCGCCGGTCGTCGGTGGTCACCTGCTCCACCAGCGGGTGCTCGGGAGCCAGCACCATGTACGTGGCGCCGAACACGGTGTCGGGGCGCGTGGTAAAGACGCGGATCACCGGCTTCTCCGCCTGGATCTCGGCGGAGGCGTGCCGGTCGTCCGCCACCTTTTTGCGGGCGATGGGGAACTGCAGCTCGGCGCCCTCACTGCGGCCGATCCAGTTCTCCTGCGCCTTGCGGGTGGTGTCGGACCAGTCCAGCGTCTTCAGGTTCTCCAGCAGCCGCCCGGCGAACTGCGTGATCTTGAAGAACCACTGCGACAGGAAGCGCATCTCCACGGGCGTGTCGCACCGCTCGCACAGCCCGCCCACCACCTGCTCGTTGGCCAGCACCGTCTGGCAGCTGGGGCACCAGTTGACGGGCGCCTC
>DASQBH010001053.1:0-3487 GCA_035635315.1 Longimicrobium sp. | reverse complement strand
GAGGGGCCGCCGCGGCTCGCGCGCGAGGCCGACGCGCTGTCGCCCAGCCGCGTGGTGTTCGTGCACCGGCGGCTCTCCATCCTGGACCTGAGCCAGGCCGGGTGGCAGCCCATGACCACGCCGGACGGCCGGTACGTGCTGGTCTTCAACGGCGAGATCTACAACTTCGTGGAGTTGCGGCGCGAGCTGGAGGCGGCGGGGCACGCCTTCCGCTCGCACTCCGACACCGAGGTGCTGCTGCAGGCCTGGGTGCGCTGGGGACCCGCGGCGATCCCGCGCCTGGTGGGGATGTTCGCCTTCGCGGTGCTGGACACGGTGGAGCGGCGCGTCGTTCTCGCGCGCGACCCCTTCGGCATCAAGCCGCTGTACTACACGGCGTGGAGCGGGGGGCTGGCCTTCGCCTCGGAGATCAAGGCGCTGCTGGAGCTTCCCGGCGTGTCGCACCGGGTGAACCCCGGCCGGCTGTACACCTACCTCGAGGCCGGGTGGACGGACCACGGCGGCGAGACCCTGTTCGGCGCTGTGCACGCCCTTCCCGCGGCGCACTGGATGCAGGTGCCGCTGGACGGCGGCGCGCCGCCCGAGCCCGTGCGCTACTGGCGGGTGGACCCCGAGCGGCGGACGGAGCTTTCGTTCGACGACGCGGCCGAGCGGCTGCGCGAGCTGTTCCTGGACAGCGTGCGGCTGCACCTGCGCAGCGACGTGCCCGTGGGCGCCGCGCTTTCGGGCGGGATCGACTCGTCCGCCATCGTGGGCGCCATCCGCCACCTGGAGCCGGGCGCCGAGCTGCACAGCTTCAGCTACGTGGCCAACGACGCGCGCCTCAGCGAGGAGCGCTGGGTAGACGCGGTGCAGCGCTCCGCCGGCACCGTCGCCCACAAGGTGCGCCCCGTGGCCGAAGACCTTCCCGCGGAGCTGGACGAGCTCATCCGCGTGCAGGACGAGCCGTTCGGCGGCACCAGCATCTACGCGCAGCTGCGGGTGTTTCGCCTGGCGCGCGAGGCGGGGATCAAGGTGATGCTCGACGGCCAGGGGGCCGACGAGCTGCTGGCGGGGTACTGGCCCTCGCTGCTGGCGCGCATCGGCTCGCTGGTGCGGGGTGGCCGGCTGCTGGCGGCGGCCTCGCTGGCGGGGCACTCCGCGCGCCTGACGCACGTCCCCACGCGGTCGCTGCTGGTGAGCGCCGCGGGGGTGTGCGCCCCCGAGGCCGTTCGCGCCGCCGCGCGCCGCGCCCGGCGGGGCAGCGCGGCCAGCGGCGGGCACTTTCTGCGGCGGGAGTGGTTCGTGGAGCGCGGGGCGGTGGAGGAGGTGGACCCGCCGCCGGGGTCGCGCGACCTGCTGCGGCGGTCGCTGCTGCAGGGGCTGGGGCTGGGGCTGCCGGCCCTGCTGCGCTACGAGGACCGCAACTCCATGGCGAACTCCATCGAGAGCCGGGTGCCGTTCCTGAACCCCGCCCTTGCCGAGTTCGTGCTTTCGCTCCCCGAAGCGCACCTGGTGGACGGGCGGGGCGTCACCAAGTCGGTCTTTCGCCGCGCCATGCGGGGAATCGTCCCCGACGAGGTGCTGGACCGGCGCGACAAGATCGGGTTCGCCACCCCCGAGGCCAGCTGGCTGGGGGTGCTGCGCCCCTGGGTCCAGGAGGTGCTTTCGCCCGAGGCGCTGCGGGCGGTGCCGGTGCTGGCGGGCGACAGGGTGCAGGCCGAGTGGCGCGAGGTGACCGCGGGGACGCGCCCCTACGACGCCCGGCTGTGGCGGTGGATCAACCTGGTTCGCTGGTCGCAGCTGTACGGCGTCACCTACGAGTGAGCGCCGGCCGGGACCCGGCTCCCGGGTGGCCGCAACGTATGTGAGAGGCAACGAGTTCTGATGCTCCGAAAGCTGCGGATCGTGCACCTCCCGACCGACCTCGGGATGCGGGGATACAGCCTGAGCCGGGCGGAGCGGCGGCAGGGGCACGACAGTACCGTGATCGTCCGCATGGCGGGCGTGCACCAGTCGGGATCGGTTCGCCCCCTGCAGACCCGCAACCGGCTGGTAAGCGCGTGGCGGTGGCTGGTGGCGCTGGTGCGCACCCTGCGCGCGGACGTGGTGATGGCCAACAGCGGAAGCAGCCTGGTGGATTTTCCCACCCGGTCGCTGCACCTGGTGGACCTGCCGCTGTACCGCGCCATGGGCAAGCGGGTGATCGTCACCTTCCAGGGGTGCGACGTGCGCCCGTGCGCGGGGTGCCCGGTGCGGGCGTCGCTCCCCGAGGGCGTGACCTGCGTGAACCTGCCCGCGGGCTCTACCTACGAGGCGTTCGACCGCCACAAGGAGCTTCGCCTGGCCCGGTGGAGCGCCTACGCCGACGCCATGCTGGGGATCACCCCCGACCTGTGCGACGTGCCGGGGGTGCGCTATTCTCCCCACGCCAAGTGGCTGGAGGACGGGGGCGCCCCGGCCCCGCGCCCGGCGCGCGCCCCCGGTGACCCACGGCCGCTGCGGGTGGCGCACATGCCCAAGCCCCACATCAAGGGGAGCGAGTGGGTGGAGCCGCGGCTGCGGGAGCTGTGCGCGGAGCGGCCCGGCCGGGTGGAGTATGTGCCGATCGCCGGGATGGGGTGGGCCGAGGCGCTGCGGACCCTGGCCTCGTGCGACGTTCTGGTGGACCAGGTGCTGATCGGGTGGTACGGCGGGATCAGCGTGGAGGCCGCCATGCTGGGCGTGCTTCCGCTGGCCGTGGTGGACCCCGCGCTGCTGCGCCACGTGGAGCCGCCCCTGCGCGACGACCTCCCCGTGCTGGGGCTGGCGCGCAAGGAAGAGGTGGTGGACGCGCTGCGCCGGCTGCTGGACGACCCCGCGGAGCTGCGGCGCGAGACCGAGCGCTGCCGCCGCAGCGCGCTGGCGCACCACGGGGCGCAGGTGATGGCGGCGGACCTGGCGCAGCGGTACTACCCCGCGCACTGAGCGGCGCGCGAGCCCGCCGGAGCCGGGAGCGACGAACGGAAAGGCACGGCGGTGCGCCGTGATCACTGAAAGAGGCCATGAAGCAGGTACTTGTGCGCAGGGGCCGGGCGGTGGTGGACGAGGTGCCGGCGCCGCAGGTGGAGCCGGGGCGGGTGCTGGTGCGCGTGCTGCACTCGTGCATCTCCATCGGCACGGAGATGAGCGGCATCCGCGCCACGGGGGCCCCGCTGTGGAAGCGGGCCATGAAGCAGCCCGCCAAGGTAAAGCAGGTGGCGGAGATGGTGGCCCGCGACGGGCTGGCCCGCACCCGCGAGTCCGTGCGCCGCACCGTGGACGCCACCTTTCCCACCGGCTACTCCGCCGCCGGCGTCGTGGTGGCCGTGGGCGAGGGGATCCACGACCTGGCCCCGGGAGACCGGGTGGCGTGCGCGGGCGCCCAGAGCGCGCACCACGCCGAGTACATCAGCGTCCCCCGCAACCTGACCGTGGCCGTCCCCGAGGGGCTGGACATGGCGCCCAGCAGGGCGTCCGCCGCGCGAAC
>DASQBH010001052.1:0-10265 GCA_035635315.1 Longimicrobium sp. | reverse complement strand
GATGACGGGATCCCAGCCGCCGCGGTGCGGAAGGGTGGAATCCATCAGCACCAGCCGCGCGCCGTAGCGGCGCACCAGGTGCTCCGCCAGCAGCTCGTTGCGCCCGCGCAGCCCGCCGACGAGCAGGTACACCCCGCCCTCGCGCAGCACCGGCGCCGGCGTCGGCGCCGGCTTTACCGCGTCGAAGCCGCGCACCCAGCGGTGCCGTCCACGGAGCGCAACGGCGCGCTCCGAACCCGCCAGCGACTCGGAGGCGAGGCGCGCGCCCATCGCCCGCGCCTCCGCCTCGTCCGCGGGGATCGCGACGTCCGCCACGCGTGCGGCGACCGTCGGCGTCTCCACCCGCAGCACGGCCGCCGCGCCGAAGAGGGTGGCGCGCGCCGCATCCACCGTCTCACCGCCGCTCACCTCCGCGGCCTCCATCGTGGCGGCCAGCAGGTCGATCTCGGCGTTGGCGCGGATGAGCGCGTCCGCCAGGGCCAGCACGCCCACGGGGCCGCGTGCGGAGGCGTCCGCCACGCCCCACAGGTGCAGCACCTTCGCGGGAACGCCGCCCTCCTCCGTGAGCGCATCCACCAGCTTGCGGTGGTCCTCGCGCGACGCGGGGCGCGCCGTCCACCCCTCCGCCGTGCGCGCGAACGCCTCCCCCGGGCGGACAACGAGGGGCGTGCGCCCGTGCGCCCGCAGCGCCTCCACCGCGTCGGCGGCGAGCGGCGAATCGTCCGCAAATACCAGCACGCGCCCGTCGCCGAACTCCGGCCGCAGCGCGGCGGTCCGCCGCCAGCTGGGTACGTACAGCCACTGCGCGGGATCGGCCTTGCGCCCGCCGCGCGGCTTCGCGGAATCCGCCTGCCCCGGGCGCGGCGCCTCGATCCAGTAGCGCTGCCGCTCCCATGGATAGGTGGGCAGATGCACCTTGTTCAGCCGCTCGCCCTGGTGGAACGCGTCCCAGTCCGGCGTCACCCCCGCCAGCCAGAGCCGGCCCAGCGCGCCAAGCAGGAAAGCCGAGTCCGGCGTGCGGTCGTACGGGTAGCGGACGGTGGGGATGACGGGGATCGATCCCGCGTCACCACGCTGGCGGATAAAGGTCGACAGCGTCTGCCCGGGGCCGACTTCGACGAGGATGCGCCCCGTGCCGCGCAGCAGCTCGCCCGCGCCGCGGTCGAAGCGGACGGTCTCGCGGGTGTGGCGCGCCCAGTAGCGCGGGTCCGTCGCCTCCGCCGCCGTGATCCACGTGCCGCTGACGTTGCTGACCATGGGGATCTTCGGCGCGTTCAGCCGCATCCGCCCCACGCTCCGCTCGATGAACGGGACGACCGTGTCCATCATCGGCGAGTGGAAGGCGTGCGTCGCCGCCAGCGGGCGGGCGACGTGGCCGGCATCCGCCAGCCGCGTCCGCACCGCCTCCACCGCCCCTTCCGGGCCGGCGATGACGCACAGCTCCGGCGCGTTCACCGTCGCGATCGCCGTCCCCTCCACCAGAAAGCCGGCCGCGGCCTCGGGGGAGAGCGGCACCGCCAGCATCACACCGCCGGGGACCCCGTCGATCAGCCGCGCCCGCTCGGCGACCAGGGAGAGCGCGTCCTCCAGCGAGAAGATGCCGGCGATGCAGGCGGCCGCGTACTCGCCCAGCGAGTGGCCGATGACGGCTTCGGGGACGATCCCCCAGCTCATCATCAGCTTCGCCAGCGCGTACTCGATGACGAACACGGCGGGCTGCGCCAGCTCCGTGCGGTTCAGTCGCTCCGTCTCCGGGGTGGCGGATTCCGTCCGACCCAGCATCGCCTTGAGGTCGATCCCAGCACCCACCGGCGTCTCCGCCGGCGCGTCGCCGGGAAAGATCACCTCGCGGATGTCGGTGCCGATCGCCGACCGCAGGATCTCGGCGCAGCGGTCGACCTCCGCGCGGAAGGCGGGCTCGGCTTCGTACAGCCCTCGCGCCATCTGGGGATACTGGTCGCCCACGCCGGGGAACATGAAGGCAACGGAGCGGTGCCCGTCCTCCACCGCCGAGGTGGCGATGCGCTCCGGGTGCTTCGCGGCCAGCAGCGCCGCCGCGTCCTCCCCCGCGCGGACGACTAGCGTACGGCGGAAGCCCAGCTCGCGCCGCCCCGCCTGCAGGGTCCAGGCGACGTCCGCCAGCGGCTGGTCCGGGTTCTCGCGCAGGTGCGCCGCCAGCCGCTCCGTCGCCGCGTCCAGCGCCGTGGGCGTGCGGGCGGAAAGCACGAGCAGCTGCGTATCGCGGCGGGCGCGAGAGGGGCGCACCGGCGGCGCCTCCTGGAGCACCACGTGCGCGTTGGTCCCGCCGATGCCGAAGGAGCTGACGGCCGCGCGGCGGGGCTGTCCATCCGACTCCCACGCCTCCAGCCGGTTGCTCACGTAGAACGGCGAGGACTCGAAGTCGATCTTGGGGTTCGGCGCGCGGAAGTGCACCGTGGGCGGCACCGCGCGGTTCTCCATCGCCAGCACCGTCTTGATGAAGCCGGTGATCCCCGACGCCGCGTCCAGGTGGCCGCAGTTGGTCTTCACGGAGCCGATCGCCGCGAACTGCTTGCGATCCGTCCAGCCGCGCCACGCCTGGGTGAGCGCCGCGATCTCGATCGGGTCGCCCAGGTCGGTGCCGCTGCCGTGGCCCTCCACGTAGCGGATGGTGGAGGGATCGACATCCGCCACCTCCAGCGCCTCGCGGATCACGGCGGCCTGTCCCTCCACGCTGGGCGCGGTGAACGCGATCTTCTGCCCGCCGTCGTTGTTCACCGCCGAGCCCTTGATGATCGCGCGGATCGGGTCACCGTCGCGCACCGCATCTTCCAGCCGCTTGAGCAGCACCACGCCCACGCCGCTGCCGCCCAGCGTCCCCTGCGCGTCGGCGTCGAAGGCGCGGCAGTGCCCGTCCGGCGAGGAGATGCTCCCCGGCGCGTACAGGTAGCCCGTGGTATTGGGCGTCACGATGTTGGCGCCGCCCGCCAGCGCCATGTCGCACTCGCGGTGCAGCAGCGCCTGCACGGCCACGTGCACGGCGACGAGGGAGGTGCTGCACCCCGTCTGCACGCTCATCGTGGGGCCGCGCAGGTCCAGCTTGTAGGCGGCGCGGGTGGCCAGGAAGTCCTTGCCGCTCCCCAGCATGAGCTGAAACTCGCCGATGGAGCCGGCCAGCTCGCGGTTGCCGCGGACGTTCTCTTCCGTGTAGAACGGCACGCCCGCCCCCGCGAACACGCCGATGCCGCCGCTGGCGCGCGCCGGATCGACGCCGCCGTTCTCCAGCGCCTCCCAGCAGCATTCCAGGAAGATGCGGTGCGCGGGCTCCAGCACCTCAGCCTCGCGGGGGTTGTAGCCGAAGAACGCGGCGTCGAAGTGCTCCACGTCGTTCATGGAGCCGAACGCCGGCACGTACGCGGGGTCGGCGATCTCCTCGTCGGGGATGCCGGCGGCGCGCAGCTCGTCGGGGGTAAAGCGGCGGATGGCCTCGCGCCCCTCGCGCAGGATCTGCCAGAACGCGTTCAGGTCGTCGGCCGACGGAAAGCGCCCCGCCATCCCGATGACCGCCACCTCCGGCAGCCCCTCGTACTCGTTCTCGGTCTCCGGCTCGAAGCTCATGGTCGTGCTGTATGGATCAGGTGTTGGATTCCAGATGTTCACGGCATTCGGGCGCTACGATGGGCATCGAACTGCGCCCGCGGGGTGCCCCTCCCCCGGCCCCTCCCCGTTCGTTCCTCACGGAGAGGGGAGAACTACATCGCTCGACGAAGAGCAACGAACTGCGTCCGCGGGGGACCCTCACCCGCTCGCCTAGGCTCGCACCCTCTCCCGCAAGCGGGAGAGGGTATAAACTTCGATCCCGTTCCCGAAGGTGCGTCGCACTCCCTCCCCCGCGCAGTTTGCGGGGGAGGGCCGGGGAGGGGGGCGCCTGCCCCTCGCGCCCCACTCTCTGAACCTCACCGCCGCCTGCCCCACCCCAACCTCCCCCAGGGTTTTTTGGGGGAGGTGCGAGCCTAAGCGAGCGGAGGGGGCGGACTCCGAAACCGGCCGAAGCGGCACGACCCCCTTACTCTCGCACTCTCGCACTTTCGCACTTTCGCACTCCCTACTTCCGCCCCCGCATAAGCATCTCCCGCCGGCTGGCGCCGCGGCCGCGGCCGGCCGCCTTTTCTGGGTCTTCCGGCTCCGCGGGGCGCGCCTGCGCATCCAGGTGCGCGGCGAACGCGCCGACGGTGGGGTACTGGAACAGGTCGACGATGGAGATCGTCCGCCCCAGCGCCTTCTGCAGCGCCTCCTGCAGGCGGGCCAGCAGCAGCGAGTGCCCGCCCACCTCGAAGAAGCTGTCGTTCACCCCCACGCTCTCCAGCCCCAGCACCTCGCGCCACACCGCCGCGATCGCCTGCTCCAGCTCGCCCTGCGGCGCGGCCACGGGCTCGCCGGCGTCGGCGGCGGGCGCGGGAAGGGCGCCGTGGTCCACCTTGCCGTTGGGAGTGTGCGGAAACGCGTCCATCATCACGTACGCCTGGGGAACCATGTAGTCCGGCAGCGCGCGGCGAAGGTGCTCGCGCAGCTCCGACGCGGACGGCTTGTGATCCGGCGCCAGCACCCACGCCACCAGCCGCGGGTCGCCGCGCTCGTCGGGGCGGATGAGGACGACGGCGTCGCGCACGCCGGGGAACTCCATCAGCCGCACCCCGATCTCCCCCAACTCGATGCGGAAGCCCCGCAGCTTGACCTGGTGGTCGAAGCGGCCCACGTAGTCCAGCCGGCCGTCCGGAAGCCAGCGCACCTTGTCGCCGGTGCGGTACAGGCGGCTTCCGGGCGCTCCGAAGGGGTTGGGGACGAACCTCTCCGCGGTGAGCCCCGGACGGTTGATGTAGCCGCGCGCCACGCCCACGCCGCCCATCATCAGCTCGCCCGGCACGCCCAGGGGCACCGGCTCGAAGGCGCGGTCCACCACGTAGCCGCGCAGGTTGTCCACCGGCCGGCCGATGGTGGGGTTGGGATCGTCCGCCCGCACGTGCTCGGTGGTGGAGGCCACGGTGCACTCCGTCGGCCCGTAGACGTTGTGCAGCTCCACCGCGTGGGCCCAGCGCGCCGCCATCGCCGGCGTAAGCACCTCGCCGCCCCCCAGCAGCGCGCGCAGGTGCGGCAGCCCCTCGGGGCTCAGGATCGGCAGTACGGCCGGCGGCACCAGGGCCACGGTAATGCGCTCGCGCCGGAAGGTCTCCTGCAGCGGCGGGCCTACCATCAGCTCCTCGCGCGGCACCATCACCAGGCACGCGCCCACGATGAGCGTCGAGAACACGTCCTCCACGCTCACGTCGAACGAGAAAGCAGCGAACTGCAGCACGCGGTCGGACGGGTTCAGGCCCATCCGGGAGCGCTGCAAATGGGCCAGGTTGGGCACGCCGCGGTGCGTCACCGCCACGCCCTTGGGCCGCCCCGTCGATCCCGAGGTATAGAGGACGTACGCCAGGTTGTCCGGGTCGCACGGCACCGCGGGATCGGTGGATGGGCGCGCGGCGATGGCGTCCGCCTCGGCGCGCGTGTCCACCACCTCGGCCCCAATCTCCCGCAGGGCGGGCGGAAGCGGCCCGGTGGAGACCACCAGCCGCGCGCCAGCATTCTCCAGCATGTAGCGCATGCGGTCCACCGGGTTGGCGGCGTCTAGCGGCACGTACGCGCCCCCCGTCTTGCACACCGCCAGGATGGCGATCACGGTCTCCGGCGTCTTTTCCGTCAGGATGCCGACGATGGACTCGCGCCCCGTGCCGCGCGCGATCAGGTGGTGCGCCAGGCGGTTGGCGGCCTCGTCCATCTCCCGGTACGAGATGGCGCGCCCGCGGAACTCCAGCGCCGGCGCGTCCGGCTGCCGCGCCGCCGTCTCCGCGATCAGCTGGTGCACGGGGCGCTGGGGATACGGATGCTCGGTGCCGCTCCACTCCTCCAGCACGCGCCGCCGCTCTTCGCCGCGCAGCAGCCCGGGGAGGCGCGAAACGGGGCGGTCCGGATCGGCCACCAGCGAGCCCAGGAGCGTGGTGAAGTGCTCCGCCATCCGCTCCGCCGTCCCCTGGTCGAACAGGTCCGCCGCGTACTGGATCCCGCCGATGAAGCCATCCCCTTCCGGCTCGATGGCCACCACCAGGTCCCACTTCGCGGTCCCGTTCTCCCCCGGCTCCAGCCGCGTCTCCACGTCGCCGAAGGGCGGGACCGTTCCCGGCTGCTCCAGGGAGAAGGAGACCTGGAAGAGCGGGTGCCGGCTGAGGGAGCGGTCGATGCGCAGCTCGTCCACCAGCCGCTCGAAGGGCACCTCCTGGTGCGCCACCGCCCCCAGCGCCGTCTCGCGCACCCGGCCGATGACCGCCCGGAAGTCGGGGTCGCCGGACAGGTCCGTCCGCATGGCCACCGTGTTGACGAACAGGCCGACCATCCCCTCCGTCTCCGGCCGCCCCCGTCCCGCCACCGGCGAGCCGACCACCACGTCCTCCTGCCCCGACCAGCGGGAAAGGAGCACCGTGAACGCGCCCAGCAGGAGCTGAAAGCGGGTGGCGCCTTCCGCGCGCGCCAGTTCGTCCACGCGACGGGCCGTTTCCGCGTCCACGCGGAACTCCACCGCGCCGCCGCGGAAGCTGGGCGTCGCCGGGCGCGGACGGTCCGTCGGCAGCTCCAGCACGGGCACGCCGGCCAGCCGCTGGCGCCACCATTCGATCTGCCGCTCCAGCCGCTCGCCCGTCAGCCACTCCCGCTGCCAGGCGGCGTAGTCCGGGTACTGCAGTTCCAGCGGCGGCAGCTCCGGAGCGCGCCCTTCGGCACCGGCGGCGTACGCCTGCGCCAGCTCGCGGAACAGGATGTCGATGGACCAGCCGTCCGCGATCACGTGGTGCAGGTTCACCAGGAGCATCCACTCCTCGTCCGCCAGCTGGATCAGCCCGGCGCGAAAGAGCGGCCCTTCGGCGACGTCGAAGGGACGGCGCGCGTCCGCGTCCGCCATCCGCTCCGCCTCGCGCTCCGCCAGGTCCCTGGGGAGCACGGACAGGTCGCTCACGGGGAGCGCGAACGGAGCGCACGGATTCACCACCTGCACGGGCCGCCCGTCACGCGAGGGGAAGACGGTGCGCAGCGACTCGTGCCGATGGACCAGCGTCTCCAGCGCGCCGCGCAGCGCCTCCGGCTGCACCGCGCCCCGCAGCCGCACGCGGTAGGGGATGCTGTAGACGGCGGTCCCCGGAAGCATGCGGTCGATGAACCACATCCGCTCCTGCGCGAACGACAGCGGCAGCGGCCCGTCGCGGTCGATGCGGACGATCTCCGGCGCCATCTCCGCTCCATCGCCACGCCCGGCGTCGATACGGGCCGCCATCTCGCGGAGCGTCGGCACCTCGAACACGGTGCGGATCGGCATCTCCACGCCGAAGGCGCTGCGGAGACGCGCCAGCAGCTGCATCGCCAGCAGCGAGTGGCCGCCCAGGTCGAAGAAGCCGTCGTCGCGCCCCGCCTCCATCCCCAGCAGCTCCGCCCACACGGCCGCGAGGGCGCGCTCCGTATCCGTCACCGGCGCTTCGCTCGCCGTGGACGCGGCGGCCTCCGGCGCGGGGAGCGCCTTGCGGTTCACCTTGCCGTTGGGGTTCAGCGGCAGCGCGTCCAGCCGGACGATGGCGCTGGGGACCATGAACTCCGGCAGCTCCACGCGCAGGGCGTCGCGCAGCGCGGCGGGATCGATCTCCGCCCCCTCCGCCGCCACCGCGTACACCACCAGCGCGTCGTCGCGGACCACCGCCACCGTCTCGCGGACGACGGGGGTGCGCAGCAGCGCCGCCTCAACCTCGCCCAGCTCCACGCGGTTGCCGCGCACCTTCACCTGGAAGTCGAAGCGCCCCAGGTACTGCAGCGTGTCGTCCGCGGCCATGCGGGCGCGGTCGCCGGTGCGGTACATCCGCGAGCCCGGACGTGACGCAAACGGATCGGGAACGAAGCGCTCCGCCGTGAGCCCGGGGCGGTTCAGGTATCCCGTCCCCACCCCCGCGCCGCCCACGCACAGCTCGCCCGCGGCGCCGCGCGGCACGGCGCGGAACGTCGTGTCCACCAGGTACACGGCGGCGTTGTCCACCGGCCGCCCGATGGAGGCGCCGGGGAGTGGATAGTCCGGCTCGCAAACGTGCGTGGAGGCGTGGACGGCGCACTCCGCCGGCCCGTACAGGTTCACCACGTCCACGTCCAGCCGCGCGCGGATGCGCCGCACGATCTCCGTCGGCAGCGCCTCGCCCGCGCCGGCCACGCGGCGCAGGGAGGTGCAGTCCTCCAGCCCCGGCTCGCCCGCGACGATCCCCAGCAGGGAGGGGACGAACTGCGCGAAGGTCACGCCCTCGCGGCGCATGACGTCGATCAGGTACGCCGGATCGCGGTGCCCGCCGGGCGCGGCCAGCATCAGCCGGCCGCTCTCCAGCAGCGGCTGCCAGAACTCCCAGATGGAGACGTCGAACCCGAAGGGCGACTTGTGCAGCAGCACGCCGTCCTCGCCCAGCGGGTACACGCGGGCGATCCACGCCATGTGGTTGGCGATGGCCCGGTGCGGGATCTCCACCCCCTTGGGGCGCCCCGTGCTGCCGGAGGTGTAGATGACGTACGCGGGCGACTCGGGATGCACCTCCACCGACGGCGGCTCGCAGGAGGCGCGTTCGATGCGCTCCCATTCCGCATCCACCGCGATCACCTGCGACCGGGTCGGCGGCAGGGTGGCTGCCAGGCGCGCCTGGGTCAGGAGCACAGCCGCGGTGCTGTCGTCCAGCAACCAGGCGATGCGCTCCACCGGGTACTCGGGGTCGATGGGGACGTACCCCGCGCCGGCCTTTACCGCGGCCAGGATGGAGATCATCATCTCCGGCGCGCGCTCCATGCAGATGGCCACCCGCGCCCCCGGCCGCACGCCGCGCTCGACCAGGTGGTTCGCCAGCCGGTTGGCCCGCGACTCCACCTCCGCCGCCGTCATCCGCCCGCCCTCCCAGCTCAGGACGACGGCGTCCGGCCGCCGCGCCGCCTGCGCCGCCGCCTGCACGTGGATCGGCGGAAGATGCAGGTGCTCGGGATGCTCCGCCGCCGCGTTCCACGCCGCCATGGCGGCGCGCTCCGCGTCCGGCACCGCGTCCAGCGCGGAAAGGCGGCGGTCCGGGTCGGCCAGCGCCTGGTCCAGCAGCCGCACGTAGTGGTCACCGATGCGGCGCGCCGTGGCCGCGCCGAAGAGGTCGGTGGCGTACTCCAGGTACGCCGTCAGCCCCTCCGGCGAATCCTCCAGCGCCAGCACCAGGTCGAACTTGGCCGTCCGATGCGGCGCGCTCCGTTCGCGCACGGCAAGACCCGGAAGCTCCAGCTGCGCCGCGGATCCCGCGTCGTACGAGAAGACGACCTGGAAGAGGGGGCCGCGGTCCAGCGTGCGCTCCACCTGCAGCTCGTCCACCAGCCGCTCGAAGGGCAGGTCCTGGTGCGCGTAGCCGTCCACCGTGGTCTCGCGGACGCGCCGCACCAGCTCGCGGAAGGTCGGGTCGCCGGACAGGTCCGTGCGCAGCGCCAGCGTGTTGACGAACAGGCCGACGATCGGCTCCGCCTCCGGCCGGTGCCGCCCCGCCACCGGCGAGCCGACGATGACGTCGCTGGCCCCCGAGTACCGCCCCAGCAGCGCCTTGAACGCGGCGAGGGTGGCCATGAACGGCGTCACCCCCTCCGCCGACGCCAGCGCGCGCACCCGCTCCGCCACCTGCGCGGGAACGGGGAATGTGTGCAGCGCGCCGCGGAAGCTCTGCTCCGCCGGCCGCGGCCGGTCCGTCGGCAGCTCGATGGCCGAGGGCGCGCCGTCCAGCGCGCGCCGCCAGTACGCCGTCTGCGCCTCCAGCGCGCTCCCCTGCAGCCAGTTGCGCTGCCACGCCGCGAAGTCCGCGTACCGCAGCGGCACCGGCGGCAGCGCCGCGTCGTGCCCCTCCACCCGCGCCGCGTACAGCGCCGACAGCTCGCGGAAAAGGATGCCGACGGACCAGCCGTCCACCGCCACGTGGTGGAAGGTGATGGCGAGGACGTGGGTGTCCGCGCCGGTCCGGAAGAGAGCGGCCCGGATCGGCAGGTCATGCGACAGGTCGAACGAGCGGCGCGCCTCCTCGTCCAGCCGCGCGTCCAGCTCCCCTTCCGCCACCTCGGCGACGGCGAGCGCCACCGGCTCCGGCGTGGCGATCCGCTGCACCGGCCGCCCGTCGTGCTCCACGATGCGCGTGCGCAGCGCCTCGTGCCGCGCCACCGCT
>DASQBH010001051.1:0-4509 GCA_035635315.1 Longimicrobium sp. | reverse complement strand
GATGACGATCCGGGTTCGGTGGATGAGATGGACGGCGGTGGCAGCGCTGGCCACCGCCGCATGCGACGGGTCCGGACGCGACGGCTCCGTGCCGCGGGCGGACACTCGCCTGGACGGCGCGTGGACGGCGGAGTTCCGGCTCACTTCGCCGCTGCAACTCGCCAACGGCGCGCCGCAGGGCAGCCTGAGCGCCGAGGTGGTCCTGATGGAGAACCCCGCGGTCCGTGCCGTCCCCGGGCTCCACGGCACGCCGACCCACTACGGCGCGTACGCCGCGGACTTTCGCCCGTTTGCCCTGCCCACGGCTGCCACGGGCCGCGTCCCCACCGTCGCCGCGCGCCTGGCCGGCGGCGACTCGGTGGAGATGGTGCTGGACGGCATTGGCAGCGGTCTTCTGCTCACCGGCCGCCTGGACGCGGACTCCGTCGCCGGCCGCTGGACCTACCCCGGCGACCGGGCCGGCGGCGCCAACGGCACCTTCGTCCTGCGCCGCCGGAAAGACTGACCCCCAACCGCACGAAAGCCCCGCGAGACCCGCGGGGCTTTCCTGGTTTTCCGGATGCGGGGCACCGCCGCCCGGCGGGCGCGAAACCCGCCACCGTACCGTGAGACGCCCCTACTCCGCCACCACCTGGATGTTGTAGCGGATGTCGGTGGATTCGGCCGCGTGGATCCAGCTCTGCACGTAGCCGGGAATACCGTGCAGCGGATACAGCACCCGCCCCACCGCCGCCACCTCCCCGTCGCGCCGCGCGATCACGGCGTCCCAGCCGTCGGCGGGCGTGCGTCCCAGCTCCTGCGCCAGCGCCCAGGCCACGTCACGCGCCACGTCGATGCCGAAGTCGAAGATTTTGTCCTCCAGCCCCGGCGCGATGTCTTCGATGCGCTTGAGCCGTGGCGAGATCTCGCCCAGCTCGTCCTCCACCACGATCACCAGCCGCGACAGCACCTCGTTGATCTTCTTGAAGTCCGGCCACAGCGACTCCAGCTGCGCCGGGCTGGGCGCCACGGTGGCCGCCGCGATCCCCAGGTCCAGGTTGATGTGCGCGTTCATGCCGATCAGCAGGTGCTGCACCACCAGCGGCCCGGGATCGTCCAGCAGCGCGAACGCCGCCTGCCAGCTCTTCGACGGCGTTCCGCCGGACACGTGCGCATCCCACGCGGCCAGAAAGCGGTTGGCGAACACCACGTCCAGGCGCTCCATCCGCGGGTTGTCCTGAAAGACGTTCCCCGCCACCAGCGCGCGGCGCACGTTGGTCGTCACCCGCTCGTACAGCGCGGCAAAGTAGCCGATGCGCGTTCCGCCGCGCAGCGCGTCGTCCAGGATGCCGTTCAGCCGCACCAGCACCTGGTCAATGGTCTGCGGCAGCGTCCCGGCGGGGGCGGCGGCGGGGGCAAGGGTGCTCATGAGTCCGTAGAAGCGGGAGGAGTGCCGAAGGGCTGGCCCTGCACCAGCGTGTTGTGGAACGCCGCGATCTTCCACCCCTCCGCGGTGCGCACCAGCACCAGCGTGGCGGTGGCGCCCTGCGCGCCGGCGAGCGGCCCCGGCGGCGCGTCCATGGTCTGCGACGCATGGACCAGGATCACGTCGTCCGTCAGCCGCCGCGCATGGGTGAGCGAATAGCGGAGGGTGGTGCCGCGATAGAAGGTGTCGAAGATGTGCTGGTGCCCCGTGGCGATGGCGTCGCGGGTGCGGTGGTGGTCGCCGCGGATGGCCACGAAGTCCGCGTCTTCGGCGAACGGCGCGCCGAACGCCGCCCCGTCCGCCGCGTTCCACGCCTCCTCCAGCCGCCGCAGGACATCTTCGCCGATCTGTTGCGGGTCGTCTTCCATCATTCCTCCGGCGTATGGTTCCGATGTCCATCATCGATCCGAATCCATGCTCCAGCCGCGTACCTCCCCAACGCTCCCCGGACGAACGGGGATGGACGGACGTCAGGCGGGGGCGTTCTGCCAGCGCACCTGGTAGCGGCACACCTCGCCGCCGCGGGCGCGGCACTCGTCCTCGTGGATGTCGACGTTCTGCACGCCGCACAGCTCCAGCGCGCGCTTGTACCAGCCGATCACGCTCAGGCAGTCGGGCGCGCTGAACGTCTCGGCCTCGTACGTGGTAAGCACGCCGGAGCTCTCACCCGTCTGCTCGTACGTGCGGCGCCCGGTCTCGTAGTAGAAGCCGTAGATGAGCGGCGCCTTGCCCAGAAAGACGTGCGGCCGGCCGGGGGTGAGAAACTGCTTGTGGACGGTGGACAGGTTGGCGTCCGCCGACGCCGCGCCCAGCCGCTCGAACACCTCCGTGCGGCCCTCGCCCAGCACGTCCACGATCGCCTTGTCCAGCCGCTCGCCCATCGCGAACGGGTACCACTTCACCGTCAGCAGGGTGCGCAGCGCGCGCTGGTCTTCTTCCGGCAGCGCCGCCAGCACCTGGTCCAGCCCCGCCCTGCCCCAGTGCTGCTCTACGAAGCCCAGGCGGGCCTTGAGAATCGCGCCCTTGATCTGTTGCATGTGGGGATGTGGATCAGGGTGGATGGGGATCGCGGAGGACTTCGCCGTAATTAGACGTTTCCCGACACGGAGCGCAACAGATGCGTTCCATGGCGGGCGCCTATCCCTCGGGCGCGTAGAGGCGGACCAGGGAACAGCCGGGGCAGCGCCATGCGTATACCGGCAGCTTGCGGCGGCCCTTGATCTTCAACCCACCCCAGAAGCTCTTTTCCGGCGGGCCCTCGATCCACTTGCCGGCTTCCTGGCCGCCATGGGTGGTATCCAGCAGAAAGCCGCCCTCCATGTTGCGCTGGCAGTCGGTGCAGTACGGCGTGGCCATGCTGTGTTCCGGCAGTGTGGGGAAGGATGCGGGCGGGCGCCGGTCAGTCCATCCTGCGCGGCTCGTAGGTGGTAATGCGCCCGTCGGCCGAGTCGACCACCACGCGCACCCAGCCGATGTCCGGCGAACCGTACGACTCCAGCCGCGTAAAGTTGCGGTACGCCTCTCCCCGCGCGTTCCGCAGCGGATGGTCCACGCGCTGGTGGTGCGTGTCACCGTGGATCAGCAGCACGGGGCCGCGAAAGGGGTGAGGTGCAGCCCCGATCCCATCCCGGAGAGCGTTTGAACGGGAAGCCCGGGCATCCGCAATCGCGCGCGACCGGCATCGCTCCCGGCGGTTGAAACCGCGGCTGGAACGGCACAAAGTCCGCCTGCGCGGACTGTAGCCGCGGGTGCCGGGCGCTGTGGCCCACGAGGCTGCAGTCCGCTTGTCCCGGTTGCGGACGCGCAGGTGCTTCCGACGCCGCATCCCGCCGGCCCGCCGAGTCCGCGCAGGCGGAGTGCGTGATGTTGTTGCCGCGATCTGCGATTTCAGTCGCTCCAGGCAAAGCCCTCGCGGCGGCCTAATCCGCCACCAGCGCTTGCAGCTTCTTCGGGGCGATCATGCAGTAGGACTGCACCACCAGCCCGCGCAGCTCGTCGTCGTCCACCGCCTCCAGGCGAATGCCGAACCACCCCTTGGTCCCCACGTACGGCGGCACGAAGAACTTCTCCGGGTCGGAGTGCACCAGGATCTCCTGCACGCCCAGCGGCGCCGCGCACCACAGCGACTCGTGGCCGGCGCCGTGGTGGTTCCCGGCGCTGGCGTGCATGGCAAAGACCTTCTTCTTGACGCGCCACGTCGGCTCGCCCCACGCCTCCTGCTCCGTGGCCTCCGGAAGCGCCAGGCACGCCCGCCGCACGCGTTCGATGTGGTCCGTCATCCGTCCATCCCCGTCGTTGAAACCCAGCGCGGCGCCGAGTCGGTGACCTGGCGCAGGATCAGGTTCAGCTGGGCCGCATGATGCTGCACGTGGCGCAGGTTGTCCAGAATCAGCTCCCCCTCGCTCAGCTCCAGCCACGGGATCGCGCACCGCCGCAGCGCCTTCTCATCCGTCAGCGCGTCGACGGCGGCGCGGGCCTTCTCCCGGCCGTATCGAAGGTACGTGCCCAGCTCGTCCTTCGTGTACACGCGTGGCGGAAGCACGCCCGCGGGATCCATCTCGTCCAGCGTGAACGGCTCCGGCGGATGAAATCCATCCACGGTGCCGTGCGAGTACAGGTCGAGAAAGAAGAGCGTGTGATACGCGACGTACCAGAACTCCGGCTGCCGCGAGCGGTCGCCCCACAGGTCGTCCGGGCAGGCGGCGATCGCGTTCTCCAGCATGTCGATGGCGGCGCCGTACTGCCGCCGGAGGATCGACTTCCAGGTGCTGTCCATCTGCCCCGTTGCAGGTTCAGGCGCTGTTCCCGCGCGAAGAGCTCTCCGCGAAGCCCTCCCGACCGCGCGGCGGAGATCAGCCGCGTGGCGCCCGGCTGATCGCGGGCGCGACGGCGAAGATCGAAGGCACGACGGATCAGGGATTGGCGGGCCGGCGCATCACCAGCACGGAGAGGCCGCGGGTGCGGTAGCCGGCCAGGCGCGGGCGCAGAAACGGCGGCGCGTACTCCTCCGGCAGTTCCGCGAACCCGGCGGCGCCGTAGAAGCC
>DASQBH010001050.1:0-5622 GCA_035635315.1 Longimicrobium sp. | reverse complement strand
GTCTTTCGGTCGGCGCACCCGGCAATGGTGGATGTGGACGGGCGTGGGGTGCGCCTCTCCCAGAATGACACCGTCCGCCATTCGTATCCGTGTTCGGCGGATGATCGTCCGCAGCGCGCAGGAGCAGGTCGTCCGCATCACCTGACGCGCGATCTTGAGAACCCTCCGCCAGCTCCGCGGCCGCCAGGCTCGATCGAATTCGAGGATCACCCCTTCCCTGCAACCGGAAGCGTGATGACCCTGTCCAACGGGAAGTGAACGATCGGGAGCTGGTGGCACGGGTGCTCGCGGGAGACCGCGACGCGTTCCGGGATCTGGTGCGCACGCATCAGCGCCTGGTGAGCCACGTCGTCTTTCGCATCGTCCGCGACCCGCGCGACCGCGAAGAGGTGTGCCAGGACGTCTTTGTCCGCGTGTACCAGAAGCTGGACCAGTTCGCCTTTGAATCGGCGCTGGGCACCTGGATCGCCCGCATTGCGTACCGGCTGAGCCTGAACCACCTGGAGCGGCGGCGGATTCCGCTGTACGACGACCTGCGCGCCGACGAGACCGGCGGAACGGCGGTCGACCAGCTGCCGGGGACGCTGGCGTCGCCGCTGGATGAGGCGGAGGGTGCCCAGCTTCGCGCCTTTGTGCGGGCGCGGGTGGACGAGCTGCCGGTGCAGTACCGGACGGTGGTGACGCTGTATCACCTGGAAGAGATGGCCGTGGGCGAGATCGCGGCGGTGATGGACCTGCCCGAGGGAACGGTGAAGAGCCACCTGTTCCGGGCGCGCAAGCTGCTGAAGGAGAAGCTGGTGGCCAGCTACGGACCGGAGGGAACCGGATGAGGGAGCGGGACGAGGAGATCCAGGACGCGCTGGACCAGGGGACCGCGCGCGCCGCGGCAAACGCGGACGAGGCGGCCTACCAGGTGGTGTTCGCCGCGCTGGCCGAGGACGAAGGCTTTGCCCTTCCCCCCGATTTCGCCGACGCCATGGCGGCGCGGCTGATGCCCGCCCCCGTGCGCGCGTCGCCGTTCGAGCGCTGGGTCCTGCCCGTGCTCATGCTCGCGGCGTGCGCGATGGGCGTTCCCGCCGTCTTCGGAGCCCTTGCCCAGGCGCTGACCCGCGTGGCGGGGCCGGTGGGCGAGAATTCCGGCCTTCTCGCCCTCGCCGCCGTCGCCCTCGTCCTCGTCGTGCTGGCCACGGCCGACCGCCTGGCCCGCCGCGCCGGCCTGACGCCGATCTGATCCGCGGCGAGTTGGTGAGCCGCATGGGTAACTCCTTCTACTACGTTGCTGCTTTCAAGAAGGCGACGTCGTGGTTCCCGCGGAAGTCCGCGCAACACCAACAACCGAACGGCGGCCGGGCCCGCTGATCCGAAAAAGGAGCCCCGGCACGTTTCCACGCCGGGCCTCCTTCCTCCACTCGCGCCCGCTCCAGATCAGCCGAACGGCAGCAGCGCCACCCAGTCGCCGACCAGGCTCTGCGTCACGCCGCTCACGTTCTTGATGACGAGCGTGAACCCGCTGATCGTACGCGAGGTGACGTGCCAGGTAACGCCGCCGGGGTCACCCCCGTTCTCGCCGCCGCCCATCGCGAGCACCGCGATCCTGGCGGTCGTGGCGTCCACACCCGTGACCGGGATGCTCACCGTGGAGCCGCTGGCGATGCCGCCCCCGGAGCTCACCGAGCCGCCCAGGATGTTGGAGTGCCGGCCGGTGGGGCCGTTCCAACCCCGCTTGATGCCCACGTAGTCGTCATCGCCCAGCAGCCGGGTGTTCTGCAGCGACGCATAGACGTTCTTGGCGGTCGTCTCGTTACGGTAGAACACGTTCCCGGCATGGGTGACGCCATGTAGAAGGACGGTCCAGTCGTCCGGAGATGTCGCATCGATGCCGCCGGCCCCTCGCACCACGAACCGGTTGTCCGTCAGCCGCACCCCCGGCGAGATCACCCGGACCAGCCGGCCGCCGTTCACTTCCGAGATCACCGTGTTGTCGCTGAACTCCACGTTGTGAAGCCCGCCGGCGTCCCCCGACGACATGTCGACCACCACCTGGTTGCCACCGGCGAACGTGTTGCCCGTCACCCGCAGGCCATTGATGGGTGTCGCGGTTCCCGCCACCGTCATGAGCGCCGAGGTTTGGGAAGTGGTGCCCGACGTTTCCACGACGTTGCCCACCACCGTCATGTTGGTCACCCGGTCGGAGATCATGATGCCGCCGTGGCCGCGCAGCGTGTTGCCGGCAAGCACGATGTTGCGCGCGCCGGCCCAGACGTAGATGTCGTATGCGTTGCCGCCGAAGTGGCATCCGGAGACCAGGACGTCCTCGTTGAAGACGCCACCCCCGTCCGGCTCCATGATGATGCCGCCCTGCGGCGCCGTGCCCTCCGTATCGAAGAACCGCCCGTCGATGATGCGCACCTGCTTCGCGGAGATCAGGGCCAGGCCGGAGCGCCGGTTGTGGGTGGCGCGCACGTTCAGCATCGAGATCTCGCTGGAGAACAGGGCGTTGTTGAGCGTGCCGACATAGAATCCATCGCCCCAGCACTCGTCGGCGATCACGTCGGTGATGTTGATCCGATGGCCGTCGCGAATATCCACGCCGTGCCCCCACTCGCCGGTGGAACCCACGTGCTGGCCGCGCTCGCCCAGGATGCGGCCGCCGATCACGTGGATGTCCGTGGCGTTCCAGATCCGGAGGCCGGCGTAGGCTTCTGAGCTCGTCGGCGCGATCTTCAGCGTGGCGCCGGGTGCCATCTGGAACGTCATGTTGCTCTTGAGCTTGATCCCGCCGGCCCCGTCTACCGGGTCCGTGCCTTCGATCAGGTACACCCCGGCGGGCACGAACACGGTTCCCCCCGGCGGGCAGGCATTGACGGCCGCTTGGATCTCGGCCGTATCGTCCGCCACGCCGTCGCCTGCCGCGCCCCACAAAGGGCTCTTTACGTTGAGTACCGCACCGCCTTCGTCGAGGATCGTTCCAGCGTATTGCATACTGTCTCCGCGCATGAAGTTGAATGCGCACCGCCAATCAGTGCGCGCAATCAATCTACCCGAACAAAACCCGACACATAATCCCATCACTGTGCTTGTTCGCGAAGGCCGGCGCTTCTGCCTGCGAAGGGTGCGGGCGATGGCGGCTGCCACCGCCTGCCATGGACACACGCCACGTGCGGGAGGGACGCTGGCGCCAGAACGAGTGACTATCGCCGCGTCCTCGCGGCCGTGATGGACCTGCCCGAGGGAACGGTGAAGAGCCACCTGTTCCGGGTGCGCAAGCTGCTGAAGGAGAAGCTGGTGGCCAGCTACGGACCGGAGGGAACCGGATGAGGGGCGGGACGAGGAGATCCAGGGGATCGCGCGCGCCGCGGCAAACGCGGACGAGGCGGCCTACCAGGTGGTGTTCGCCGCGCTGGCCGAGGACGAAGGCTTTGCCCTTCCCCCGATTTCGCCGACGCCATGGCGGCGCGGCTGATGCCCGCCCCCGTGCGCGCGTCGCCGTTCGAGCGCTGGGTCCTGCCCGTGCTCATGCTCGCGGCGTGCGCGATGGGCGTTCCCGCCGTCTTCGGAGCCCTTGGCCAGGCGCTGGTCAGTGTGGTGGGGCCGGTGGGCGAGAATTCCGGCCTTCTCGCCCTCGCCGCCGTCGCCCTCGTCCTCGTCGTGGTGGCCTGACGCCGATCTGATCCGGACGCCGCTTCATCCGGAGCGGCGGATCGAACCCGGATGCGGTACGCGCCCGCGCAATCACAGAAAGCGCGACCATGAAGCGAGACCCCGCCGCTCTCTCGAGCGGCGGGGTCTGCGTATCCCGCGATGTGCTGCTGCTGCAGGTTCGACGTGGCGGGCCTGCGAGGCGGTGGAGGAGCATTGGCCCGGCAGATGTGATTTGCACGGCGGAACGGCGCCACCCTCCGAAAGCGTACGTAAACCGGCGCTCACCCGAGCGGTACGCCGGTAACCGCGGCGACGCGCTCCAGGGCTTCGACGACGGGGCGGATGACGGGGACGCCGTCCTTGCGCCGCGCCTCCTCCGCGCGGCGGTTGGGATCGCCGGGGATGAGCGGGCCGCTGGTGCCCGCGGCGGGGCGGGTGCCCCGCATCGTCCGGATCCAGTCGTCCACCTGCCGCCCGAACTCCTGCGGATCGATGAACGCGGCCACCTGGAACGCCCCGAACAGGTGCCCCACCCCCTTCCCCACCGTCCGCGCCGGCGGCGCCAGGTGCGCCGGGAACGGCGGCGCGAACGGCCCCCAGCTCGCCCCGCTCAGGGCGCCGCACAGCAGGTCCACCATCGCCGCCAGGCAGTACCCCTTGTGCGCCCCGCGCTCGCGGTCCGAGCCCAGGGGAAGGAGCGCGCCCCCGTTCAGCATCGCGTTGGGATCGGTCGTCTCGCGGCCGTCGCGGTCGATGGCGCACCCGGCCGGGATGGGGATCCCCCGGCGGGCGGCGTCTTCCACCTTGCCGAACGCGTACGCGCTGGTGGTGAGGTCGATCACCACCGGCGGCTCCTCCAGCGCGGGAAAGGCGATCGCCATGGGGTTGGTGCCCAGCATCTTCTCCGCCCCCCACAGCGGCGCCACCTGCGGGGGCGAGTTGGTCATCGCCCAGCCGATGAGCCCGCGCGGAAGCGCCTGCAGCGGGTAGTATTCGCCCGCGCCGAAGTGGTTGCTGTTGCTCACCGCCACCCACCCCGAACCCACCCGCTCCGCCTTCTCCAGCGCCAGCAGGTTGGCGCGCGGGCCCACCACCAGCCCCAGCCCGTTGTCGCCGTCCACCGTGGCCGTCGACGGCGTTTCGCGCACCACGCGGATGTCGGGACGGGGGTTGATGCGCCCCTGCTGCAGCATCTCCACGTACTGCGGCAGCCGCGCCACCCCGTGCGTGTCGATGCCGCGCAGGTCCGCGCTGGCCAGCACGCCGGCCGCGAGGCGCGCGTCATCCCCGGGCACGCCGAACGTCTCGAGCACCCGGGCGGAGAACTCCCGCAGCTGCTCGATGGGAAACGTCTCCCCCGCGGTGGCGGCGGGGGCTTCAAGGGGACTGGTCACATTCACTTGGATGCTGACGGTGGAGCCGAGCAGGGTGTGCTGAACGGCCTTGAACAGTAGGCGACAAGCCATGCGCGGGCAAGCCGCAGCCGGTTCGCTTTGTTTTCTATCGCTGGCGGATTCTGATCGGTACGGAGAAGCCCGGCCCTCCTCCGCCCCTCGCTGTTCAGCCCCCCGTTATACCAGATCCGCAAAAAGATCGGGGGTTTCATACGGAGGAACGGAGATCATGCTCCCTCTCCGTTGCTCCGTTGCTCCGTATGCCAAATTTTTCAGGATTCGGTATTATGGAGGCTGGCGTACTGGAGGCCGACACACGAGAGCCCGCGCCAGGGGTTTCCCGGCCGCGGGCTCTCGTTTTGATCTGACTCCGCCTACACAGCCACGCCGGCGGTCTTCAGCGCGCGGGCCAGGCGGGCGATGCCCTCCTCGATCACTTCCGGGGTGGAGTGGGAGAAGTTGAGGCGCATGCAGTGGCTGGCGGTGCGGCTGCCGTCGGCCGCAAAGGCGTGGCCGGGGACAAAGACGACGCCCTCCTGCTCGATGGCCACGCGCAGCACCTCGCCCGCGTCGGTCCCCTCCGGCA